>JANMMR010000039.1:0-8591 GCA_031373455.1 Rhodoferax sp. | reverse complement strand
GTTCAACCTGGTGTGGGACCGCGGCACGCACTTTGGCCTTCAGTCGGGCGGGCGCACCGAGTCGATTTTGATGTCGATGCCGCCCCTGGCCAGCTGGGCCTACCAGCAGCAGCCAGCCCCCGGCACGCCGGAAGCGGCTTTGTACAGCGATTTCCTCGTGCGCCGGGAATGGGTTTGACAAGCCTTGCCAAACGGGTGGGCGTATTTGGTGGTGCTTTTGATCCGCCGCACCTGGCGCACCGGGCGCTGGTCGAAACTGCCCTTGGCCAGTTGCAGCTGGACGAACTGCGCGTGGTTCCCACAGGCCATGCCTGGCACAAACAGCGCAGCCTGAGCAGCGCAGAGCACCGCGTGAACATGGCCCGGTTGGCGTTTGGTGACCTGCCCAAGGTCCTGATCGACGAACGCGAAACACACCGTGCCGGGGCCAGTTACACGGTGGATACGCTGCACGAGATGCAGGGTGAGCAAGCCGGGTCCGAGTGGTTTCTGGTGTTGGGCGGTGACCAGGCCCGGGCCCTGCCCACTTGGCGCAATTGGCAGAAATTGCTCAAGTGCGCTACAATATGCATAGCGCAGAGGCAAGATGCATCGGCGCCACAAGGTGAAGCCGATCCTTTTGTCGCGCTTTTTCCATTCTGGCCAAGCCGGTTTGTGCGGCTGCAACTGGCCGAAAACCCGGTCAGCGCCACCCAAATTCGCCAGCAGCTGGCCCAGGGGCAAGACGTAAGCCCTCTGGTCGGCCCCGCCGTTGCGCGTTATATTGCGCAACACCACCTCTATTCAACTCCAGCTTGACCACTTGATGACCCGAACGACCCCTGCCGCCAGCACCGCCAAAAAAGACACCCAAAAACTCCAGCGCGCCATCGTCGATGGACTGGAAGACGTGAAAGCCCAGAACATCACGGTGTTTGACACCGAGCACCTGTCGGCCCTGTTTGAGCGCGTCATAGTGGCCAGCGGCACATCCAACCGGCAGACCAAGGCATTGGCCGCCAGCGTGCGCGATGCGGTCAAATCGGCAGGTTTTCCCCCGCCACGGGTTGAGGGAGAAACCAACGGCGAATGGATCATCGTTGATTGCGGCGCGGCGGTGGTGCACATCATGCAGCCGAATTTCCGCCAGTATTACCACCTTGAAGAGTTGTGGGGCGAAAAGCCGGTGCGTTTGAAACTCGGCACCGCCAAACCCGTCGTGCCCGCCGCTGAGAAGGCAGCAGCCAGGAAACCCGCCACGGTTGCCGCGAAAGATGCAGGCAGCCTGCGCCGTTCCAGCGCCGCCAAGAAGGGCGTGCAGGAGGCTTTCCCGTCCAAAGCTCAGGTGAAGAAGGCAGCGGCCAAAACCGCTGGCCGGTCACTGGCCAAGCCAGGCGCAAAAACCGCGCCCAAAAAATTGGCGGCCAAAAAGACAGCGACCAAACGGGTGGTTGTGGGCAAACCACCGGCCAAAAAAGCGGCCGCCGTCCGTCGCAAATAAGCGCAGCCGGCCACCCGAGGGCAAAGCGGCGTGAAGCTGACGATCGTTGCCGTCGGCCTGCGTGTGCCAGACTGGGCGCAAACCGCCTGGGACGATTACGCCAAGCGTTTTCCGCCGGAAATCAAGGTGTCGATCAAGGCCGTGAAGACCGAGCCGCGTGGCTCAAAAACGCTGGACACGCTCTTTGCCGCCGAACGCGCGCGCATCGAGGCGGCGATCCCGAAAGGCAGCCGCATCGTGGCGCTTGACGAACGCGGCACCTCGCTCACCACGGCAGCACTGGCCGCGCGCCTGAAAAGCTGGCAACTGGGTGGCGACGACGTGGCGCTTGTGATTGGCGGGCCAGATGGACTGGACCCTCAATTCAGGCAAGCCGCGCACGAGCGCATCCGGCTCTCGGACATGACGCTGCCCCACGCTTTTGCGCGGGTGTTGCTGATCGAGCAGCTCTACCGTGCCTGGTCGATCAACGCCGGGCACCCCTACCATCGTGAATAAAATGTGGCCCCCACGCTCCACCGCTTCGCGGGGCGCTGCCCCCGCGCAGCCATCCTGCGCTTCGCTTGGGGTGGGGCTAATTTTGGCTACGCCGCTCTGCGAGAACCTAGGGGCGGCCCGTCGGAAAATTGTCTTTTTTCCATGAGCAAGTTTATATACCTCGCATCGCAAAGTCCGCGCCGGCGCCAGCTGCTGGACCAACTGGGCGTGCGCCATGAACTTCTGCTGCCCGATGGTAGTGAAGACTCCGAAGCCCTCGAAGTGGCGCTGCCGAACGAAACGCCCAGACATTACGTCACGCGGGTGACCGGCTTGAAGCTCGACGCGGCATTGCAACGGCTGAAGCGGCGCGGCTTGCCGGTGGCACCGGTGTTGTGTGCCGACACCACTGTGGCCCTGCACCGCACGATTTACGGCAAACCCGATGACGCTGGCGACGCGCGCCGCATGTTGGGCGAGTTGGCAGGCCAAACCCACCGGGTGTTGACGGCGGTGGCCATTGGCACCCTGCGCCGGCGTATGCAGGCGCTCAGTGCGTCACGCGTCACCTTTGGTGCCTTGACTGCCGCGCAAATCCGCGCCTACGTGGCCTCGGGCGAACCCATGGGCAAGGCCGGCGCCTATGCCGTTCAGGGCAAAGCTGCCGCCTTCATCACCCACATCAGCGGCAGTTACTCGGGCATCATGGGCTTGCCCATGTACGAAACCGCCGGGCTATTGCAGGCTTTCAAGCGGGCCTGATGGCGCACAAATCCGGTCAACAATACGGGCATGAATGAAGACATCCTGATCAACTGGTCGCCCCAGGAGACCCGCGTGGCCGTGGTGGAGAACGGCGCGGTGCAGGAATTGCACGTTGAGCGCACGCTGGAGCGGGGGCTGGTGGGCAATGTCTACCTCGGCAAGGTGGCGCGCGTGTTGCCCGGCATGCAATCGGCCTTCATTGACATTGGCCTGGAGCGCGCGGCGTTTTTGCACGTGGCCGACGTCTGGCACCCGCCGGTTGACGGCGAAACGCTCAGCGCTGCGCGGGCGGCCCAAACACAGATTCCGATTGAGCGCCAGGTGTTTGAAGGCCAGGCGTTGACGGTGCAGGTAATCAAGGACCCGATTGGCACCAAGGGCGCGCGGCTCTCCACCCAGATCAGCATCGCCGGGCGCCTGCTGGTGTTTTTGCCGCAAGACGACCACGTGGGCGTGTCGCAAAAAATCCCGGCTGGCCAGCGCGACGAACTGCGCACGCGCCTGCAGTCGCTCACCCAGCCCGAAGGGGGCGGCTTCATCCTGCGCACCAACGGCGAAGACGCCTCCGACCCGGAACTCGCTGACGACATCGCTTATCTGCGCAAGGCCTGGGCGCGCATCAAGGACGCTTCCGTGTGGCTGCCACCGGCGTCCTTGTTGCACCAGGACCTGAACCTGCTGCAGCGCGTCCTGCGCGACATGGTGAGTGAAGCGACGCAAACCATCAAGGTCGATTCGCGCGAGCAATTCGAGCTGTTGCAGGGTTTTGGTCAGGAGTTCATGCCGCAGGCAGCCGGGAAACTGCAGCATTACAAAGGCGAGCGGCCCATTTTTGACCTGTTTTCGATTGACGAGGAAATCGCCAAGGCGCTGGGGCGGCGCGTCGACTTGAAATCGGGCGGTTACCTGATCGTCGACCAGACCGAGGCGCTCACCACGGTGGACGTGAACACCGGCGGTTTTGTCGGTGCGCGCAATTTCGACGACACGATTTTCAAAACCAACCTGGAAGCCGCCCAAGCGATTGCCCGGCAACTTCGTTTGCGCAACCTGGGCGGCATCATCATTGCCGATTTCATTGACATGGTGCGGCAGGACCACCGGGACGCGGTGCTAGCCGAGTTCCGCAAGCAGTTGCAGCGCGACCGCGTCAAGACCTCTGCCGGCGGGTTTTCGCAACTTGGCCTGGTCGAAATGACCCGCAAACGCACGCGTGAATCGCTGGCGCACATGTTGTGTGAGCCTTGTGCGGTTTGCATCGGCAAAGGCATCGTGAAAACTGCACGCAGCGTGGCCTACGACATTTTTCGCGAGATTCTGCGCGAAGCCCGGCAATTCAACCCGCGCGAATTCCGTGTGGTCGCCTCGCCGCAGGTGATCGAGCTTTTTCTGGACGAGGAGAGCCAGCACCTCGCAGGCCTGTGCGAGTTCATTGGCAAACCGGTTTCGCTGCAGAGTGAAGCTGCCATGGGGCAGGAGCAGTATGACATTGTGCTGATGTGACCCATCCGATTCCCATCCTCACGTACCACCAGATCGATGCGGTGCCGGCGCGGGGCGCGCCGTTTCGCAGCCTTTACGTCAGCCCGAAAGCGTTTGCCCGGCAGATGGCTTTGCTGGCCGGGCTGGGGTATCGGGGCCTGAGCATGGCGGCGCTGTTGCCGTACCTGAAGGGTGAAAAGACCGGAAAAGTAGTGGGCATCACGTTTGACGACGGTTACCTCAACAACCTCGTTCACGCCGCGCCCGTGTTGCAGCGCCACGGCTTTGGCGCCACCTGTTATTTCGTGAGCCAGCGGCTTGGCGGAACCAACGATTGGGACGCCGCCCTGGGCGTGGTCCAGACGCCCTTGATGAACGCCAGCCAACTGCGTGAATGGGCTGCGGCCGGGCAAGACGTTGGCGCGCATTCGCGCAACCATGTGCGGCTTGGCGCATTGCCCGCCGCTACGGCGCGCGAGGAAATTGCCGCGTCAAAAGCCGAGCTGGAGCAGTTGGGTGGCACGGCGGTGCGGCATTTCTGTTACCCGTTTGGCGAGTATTCGACGGAACACGTGGCCATGGTGCGCGAAGCCGGGTTTGATACCGCCACAACAACGCAACGCGGACGTGCCAACGCGGGCAACGACCTCCTGCAGTTGCCGCGTGCACCGGTTTTGCGCGCCACCACGCGGCCAGGCCTGTGGCTGAAACTGGCGACGGCTTACGAAGACCGGCGGCGCATGTGAACGCGGCGTCTGAGGGGCGCCGGTTGCGGGTTGCCGTTTTGAGCCGCAATTTTGACCCCACCGGGGGCGGCGCCGAGCGTTACGCCATTGCGCTGGTTGAGCATCTCGCCGCGCGCCACGAGATACACGTCTTTGCCCAGTCGATCCACCACCAGCACCCGGGCGTGACCTACCACCCGGTGGTGATGCCGCTGGCGCGGCCGCGCTGGATCAACCAGTTGTGGTTCGCGTATGCAACCTGGCGCGCGACAAAGAGCGGTTTTGACGTGGTGCATTCCCATGAAAACACCTGGCATGGGCAGGTGCAAACGGTGCACGTCCTGCCAATCCGCCACAACCTGTTTGTCGGCCGCACCGGCTGGCGGGCTGCAATGCGCTGGCTCAAGGTGGTGACCAGCCCGCGCTTGGTGGCCTATTTGTGGCTGGAGAAGCGGCGTTATGCACCGCAACCGGGGCGCCGCCTGGTAGCGACATCAAACACCCTGCGTGACGTGCTGGTGGCGACCCATCCGCATACCGCGCCGATGCTGGAGGTGATCACACCCGGCATCGAAGCCGCGCCCGGTGCCGCTTCTGTTGCGGCCAAACGGGCTGCGCGTGAAGTCCTGGGCTTGCCCTTGCAGGGCCCGCTGGTGTTGTTCGTTGCGAATGACTTTCACAAGAAGGGCCTGGGCACCGTTTTGGAAGCCTTGGCGCAGCTCTCAAAAGCGCCGCAAGCGCTTGATTTAAATCTGGCAGTGGTTGGCAATGCCACCCAGGCGCCGGCATTTGGCGCACAGGTCAAGCGCCTGGGCCTGGAGCTAAGGGTGTCGTTTCTGGGGCAACTTCAAAACATGGGCGGCGCGTATGAAGCGGCCGACGCCTTGGCGCACCCAACGCTGGAGGATACCTTTGGCATGGTGGTGCTGGAGGCCATGGCGCACGGCCTGCCAGTGGCTGTGAGTGCGGCGCGTTTTTGCGGCATTTCGCAATTGCTCACGCACGGTGAAAACGCGTTGTTGCTGCAAGACCCGACCGATGTGCCCGCGTTGGCGACGGCGTTGCGCGCGATTTTTACCGATGAGGGCTTGCGGGTTCGCCTGGGCCTGGCCGCCTGCCGCTTTGCGCAAGGGTTCAGGTGGGAAAATTTGTCAAATGATCTGAATAACATATACAAAAAATCAGCTTCAAGTCACGAATAATGGCTATTTATTGCTATTAAAATAGATATAAAAAAGTACAAAAAATAGTCAAATAATAAATTCAAATGAAATTCGAAAGACTTTTAATTGCGGCGCAAATACATCGCCATATCTGAACCCTTGTGCAGCAACGCGGCCAATGGGTTCACCAGCTCAGCCGCAATTTTCAACACGGTGTAGACCGGCTCCGAGCTGTTCCCGCGGTCGCTGAAACGCACGCTTCGGGTCTTCAACAGCGCTTGTGCAAAACCCGCTTGCGCGGCCAGTTTTGCCAGCGATGCCGGGTTGAAAAAGCTGATGTGCCCGCCGTGTTTGGCGATGCTCAAATAGTCCCAATGGGCGCCAAATGCCCGGGCCTGCCAACTGTCCGCGTTGGCGGTACCCACCAGCAAAATGCCGCCGGGTTTCAGAATGCGCTGGCACTCCTGCAAAAGCGGCAGTGGCTCCTTCAAATGCTCGATCACCTCCAGCAGGGTGACGGCGTCAAAACTGGCACTGGCAAAAGCCGCCTCGTGCAACAAACCGGTATGCACTTTCAAGCCAGCCGCCCGCGCAGTGGCAGCAGCCTGGGGTGCCGGCTCCACGCCTTCTGCCGCGTAGCCGAGTTTGACCGCCGCGCCCAGAAATGCGCCGCTGGAGCAGCCCACGTCGAGCAGGCGCGTTTGCGCGGGTGTTTTGCCGAGCAGGGCGCTGATGTTGTCGAGGTATTTTTTGCTGCGGCGCTGGCTGCGCTCGGCCGAGCGGGCGTCTGGCAGGGTGCCGCGCGGGTCGTTGAACTCCTGCATCGACTGCGCATACAGCGCCTCGCTGCATTGGCTCACCAGTTGCCCGCAGGCCGGGCAGCGCAGGAGCGGACCTTCGGGCATCACGGTGGTGGTGGTTTCAAAGGGCGCTGTGCAGCCCACGGGGCAGGTTGTGATCAGGTTCATGGGGTGTCAATCAGGCAAATCGGGAGAAGAATGCACTTGCAGCCCGGTGCGGTGCAGCCGGGCGTAGGCGCCGTCTTTGGCGAGCAACTCATCGTGCGTGCCGCTTTCAGCGATTTGCCCGGCCTCCATCACGATGATGCGGTCTGCGTGGCGCACGGTCGAGAGGCGGTGCGCAATCACGAGTGTGGTGCGGCCTTTCATCAGTGTGGCCAGCGCCATTTGCACGAGGCGTTCGGAGTCGGTGTCCAGCGCCGAGGTGGCTTCGTCCAGGATGAGGATGGGCGCGTCTTTGTACATGGCGCGGGCGATGGCCAGGCGCTGGCGCTGACCGCCCGAGAGTTGCATGGCATTGTGGCCAACCACGGTGTCGATGCCGTTGGCCAGGCCGGCGACAAAATCGCCCAGGTTGGCCGATTGCAGGCAGGCCGTCACGTGGGCGCGGTCAAAGGGCATGCCCAGTGCGACGTTGTTGGCCACGCTGTCGTTGACCATCAGCACGTGTTGGCTCACCATCGCGAACTGCTGGCGCAGGGCGCGCAATGACCAGTCGCGGATGTCGTGGCCATCAACCGTCACCAGGCCCGAGCTGGCATCGACAAAACGCGGCAGCAGGTTGATCAAGGTGGTTTTGCCGGAGCCCGAAGCCCCCACCAGAGCCAGCGTGTCCCCGGCCTTCACAGAGAGGCTGAAATTGTGCACGGCGGGTGCCGGGCTGCCCGGAAAACTGACGCTCACGTCGGTGAAATTGATGTGACCCTGAGCACGGGCCACTTCAAACCCACCTTGGGTCTCATCGGGCGTGTTGTCGATGAGGTCCAGCGCGCGCTCCAGCGCTGCCAGGCCACGGGTGATCGGGCTGGAGACTTCCGAGAGCTGGCGGATTGGCGCCACGATCATCAGCATGGCGGTAACGAAGGCGACAAATCCGCCCACCGAGGTGCCGCTGCTGGCGCTTTGAACCAGCGCCACCGAAATCACCGCGGAAAGCGCAACAGCCGCCAGCATCTGGGTCATCGGCGTCATGGCGGCGCCGGCCACGGTGGATTTCATGGCCAGACGGCTCAGCGACTCGCTCAAGCTGTCAAAACGGTGTGACTGCGCGTTTTGGGCGCCCTGCAGGCGGATGTCCCGTTGCGCCAGCACGTTTTCTTCCACCACGTAGGCGAGCTGGTCGGTCGCGTCCTGGTTGGCCTTGGTCAGCCGGTGCAAACGCTTGGTCAAAACCCGCATCACCCAGGCCACCGCCGGGAAAATGGCCGCAACGATCAAGGTGAGTTTCCAGTTGAGAAAGACCAGGTATCCCGTGAGCGCAAGCAGGGTCAGGCTGTTGCGGGTGAGGCTCAGAAACGAGGCCACCAGCATCACCGCGCCGGTTTGCACCTCGTACACCAGCGTGTTGGAGAGCGCGCTGGAGCTTTGCTCGGTAAAGAGTCGCAGGTGAGAGGCCAGGATTTTGCGGAACATGGCCTTGCGAAGGTTCAAGAGGCCGTGGTTGGTGATCTTGGTCAGGCCGACCTGGGCGATATACCCG
>JANMMR010000028.1:0-2749 GCA_031373455.1 Rhodoferax sp. | reverse complement strand
GCCTGCGCCGCGCCCCACCAAGCATCGAGCTGGTTGACTTCAAGCACGGTCTGGTTCATCGTGACTGCGCCTCGAATTTTTGCCCGAGATAGCGGCTGCGCACTGCCGGGTCGCGGGCCACCTCATCGGGCGTGCCGGCTGCGGCCAGTTGCCCGTCGATCAGCACCAGCACCCGGTCGGCCACCCCAAACACGGCGTCCATGTTGTGCTCGGTGTAGAGCACGGCCATGGCGGGGCTGGATAGCGAAGTTGTTGGCGAGGTCGATGACGCTGCCAGTGCATTCACGCGTTTCATCAGTTGAGCGCGCTCTGCCGCGGCGAGCCCGGCAGCCGGCTCGTCCAGCAACAACAAGCACGGCAACGGGCCTGCGCCCAACGCGGCGTCAACACCCGCCAGAGCGACCGCCAACTCCAGGCGTTTTTTGGCGCCATAAGGCAGGCCCAGCACATCGGTATCCGCCAGGGGCAGCAGATCCAGCTTGTCCAGAAGCGCCCGCGCAGCCTGGGTGTGCCTGGCATCGATGTTTTTCCAGACTGAAAGCGCTTGCCCGCGGCCCAGGGCCAACTGCACGTTTTGCAGCGCGGTCAGGGCTTCAAAGGTTTGCGCGACCTGGAAGGTGCGGGCGACACCGCTTTGCAGGCGCTTTTGCACCGGCAAGTGGTCAATGCGCTGCTGGTTCCAGACCACCTGCCCCGAGGTCAGCGGCTGCTGCCCGGCAATACAGGCAAAACAGGTGGACTTGCCCGCGCCATTGGGCCCAATCAGGGCCACACATTCACCGGGTTGAACGTCGAAACTCACGCCATTGACGGCCTTGACGCCGTCAAAATGTTTCACCAGATCACGCACTTGCAGGCTCATGGTCGCCTGCCTTTTTGCAGCCAGCCCAGCAACCCGGAGGGTGCCGCCACCATGATCAGCATCACCAAGAGGCCCAGCGCGCCGCGCCAGTAGTCAAAACTGCGGCCAAGTTCAGCGCTGGCCCAAGTCAGCGCCAGGCTGCCGGCGGCCACGCCCCACAACTGGTGCACGCCACCGAGCAAGACGACCAGCAAGGCATCGACCGAGGTGGCAACACTGGACGCAGAAGGAAACACCGCGCCCTTGTGCGCCGCAAACAAGCCGCCAGCCAGCCCGGCCAACACGGCGCTTTCAACAAACATGCGGTATTTGATGCCGTTCACCGCCAGTCCACTGGCCGCCGCGCGTTGCGGCGCGTCGCGCACGGCCTGCAGCGCGGCGCCAAAAGCAGACTGGCTCAGCCGCCCCAGCGCGGCGAAACACAGGAGCGCCAGCGCCAGCAGCAAGAGGAAAAACACACCGCGCGTTTCCGGCACCACCAGCGCCAGGCCAATCACGCCGTTGTCGCCGCCGGTGAGCGCCACCCATTGCGACGCCGCCGCCCAAACGACCTGCGCCAGCGCCAGCGACAACATCGCCAGATAAACACCGCCGCTCCTCACCACCACCGCGCCAAACACGGCTGAAACCACCAAGGCCGCCGCGCACCCGGCGGCCAGCGCACCAGGTAAAGACGCGCCCCAGCGCACATGCGCCAACGCGGCACCATAAGCGCCCAAGGCAAAAAAGGCCGCGTGGCCGAAACTCACCAAACCGCCCAAGGCCATCACCGCCTGCAGGCTGACGCCGAAAATCATCAAAATCAGGGCATCCGAAGCGAGGGAGCGCCAGTAGTCGCCGGCCCACCAGGCCGCGCCGAACAGCGCCAGAAACAAGCCGCCCACCGCCAGTGAACCCGCCCGGCCAGACGGCAACACATTGAATTTTTGCGCGATTTCCTTGGGGCCGGCGTCATGTGCCAGACCCATCAGCCCGAGGGGCTTGAGCGCCAGCACCACCGCCATCGTGAGGAACACCAGCACCAGCGTGGACTCCGGGAAATACGCGGTGCCAAAAGCGTGGATCAGGCCGATCAGCAGCGCCGCAATGAATGCGCCGGCAATGCTGCCCAACCCGCCCGTGACCACCACCACAAAGGTTTCGACCACCACACTCACGTCCATCTGCAGGGTGGCCGGTTCGCGCGGCAACTGCAGGGCACCGCCCAGGCCGGCGAGAAAACAGCCGAGTACCACGGCGCCGAGCATCAAGGGTTTGGGGTTGACGCCCAGCGCATCGAGCATCACGCGGTCCTGCGTGGCGGCGCGCAGGCGCTGGCCAAAGCGGGTTTTGTGCAGAAGCAGGTGAAGACCGAGCCAAACCAGCGGGCCCAGCGCGATCGTGACCAGCTGGTATTGCGGGAAGTACTCGCCCCCGATCTCGACCGACCCTTTCAACCCGGGAAAACGCGGCGCAAAAACTTCGTCAGGCCCGAAGCCCCAGCGCATGGCGTCGGACATGAGCAGCGTCAGGCCGAAGGTGGCCACCAGCTGGTAAAGCTCGGGCACGCCGTACATCCGCCGCAGCAACAAGAATTCAGCCACGGCGCCGGTCAATCCGGCAAGCGCGGCGCCCATCAGCATGGCGGCCAGGTACAGCCACGCGCTGCCACCCCAGGCCGGAAACCAGTTCGTCACCCAATGGGCGGTGAACAGGGCGCCCAGCATGAAAAAGCTGCCGTGGGCGAAGTTCACGATGCGCGTCACGCCGAAAATCAGCGTGAGGCCGGCCGCCATCAAGAACAGAGTGGTGGCGTAGGACAGGCCATAGAGGAACTGGATGGCGAACGACGTCATCAGTTGCTTTGGGGCGGGATCAGGGGGATCAGGGATTCAGCGGGTTTGGTCG
>JANMMR010000630.1:0-2428 GCA_031373455.1 Rhodoferax sp. | reverse complement strand
TGCCCATCTTCGCCTTCTCGCACTGCCGCGATGTGGTGGTTGAAGTCACCAAGGCCGGTGGTTTCGGCGTCTTGGGCGCGGCCACTTTTTCACCCGAACAGCTGGAAGCCGAACTGCGCTGGATCGACCAGCACGTGCAGGGTCGCCCCTACGGCGTGGACGTCATCATCCCCACCGCCTACGACAAGGAAGCCGAGCGCAGCACCGAAGACCTGGAAAAACTGATCCCGGAAACCCACCGAGCCTTCATCGACAAAATCCTCACCGACGCCGGTGTGCCCGAGCTGCCAGCCGATGAACGCGCCCGTGTGCACAAGGAGATCGTCGACGGCCGCGGCAACATGACACCCGATGGCGCGCGCCGTTTGCTCAACGTGGCGCTGGCGCACCCCCAGGTGAAACTCGTTGTGAGCGCGCTGGGCTCGCCGCCGCCGGACGTGATCGCTCAATTGCGCGAGCACAAGGTGATGATTGGCGCCATGTGCGGCAAAGGCGAACATGCCGCGCGCCACGTGGCAGCGGGCGTCGATGTCATCGTCGCGCAGGGCACCGAAGCCGGCGGCCACACCGGCGAAGTCGCCACCATGGTGCTGGTGCCGCAGGTGGTGGAGGCCTGTGGCGACAAGGTTGCCGTGCTGGCCGCAGGCGGCATTGCCCGCGGCAGCCAGATTGCAGCCGCGCTGGCGCTCGGTGCGCAGGGCGTGTGGTGCGGCACCGTGTGGCTGGGCACCCGCGAGAGTGAACTCGATCCGTTTGAGAAGCAGGTGCTGTTTGACGCCCGCACCGAAGACGCCGTGCGCCGCCGCGCGCGCACTGGCAAACCCGTGCGCATGATCAAAAGCAATCTCTCGGAAGCCTGGGAGCAGCCCGGCGCGCCGAAATACCTGCCAACCCCTTTGCAGGGTATTCTGTACAACGAAGCGCATGCGCGCGTGGTGCGGGCCAAACGCAAAGACCTGTATTCCTTCCCGGCCGGTCAGGTGGTGGGCATGATGAAAGAAGAAACCTCGGTGCGCGACGTGATGGTGCAGTTGCAGGAACAGTACCTCGACGCGATCGAGCGGCTGCGCAAGCTCAACCCGGTGATCAACTGAGACATCACGGCTGAGACAACTCGGAAAAGACACGACATGAGTGAAGAAGTCCTGGTGGAACACATCGACGGCATGGTGGTTGTCACGATCAACCGGCCCGAGGTTAAGAATGCCGTCAACCGCGCAGTGTCGTATGGCGTCTGCGCCGCGCTCGATGAGATGGACCACCGCAGCGACCTGCACATCGGCATCCTCACGGGCGCCGGTGGCACCTTCTGCGCGGGCATGGACCTGAAGGCCTTTTTGCGGGGCGAAGTCACACGCGTCAAGGGCCGCGGCATTCTGGGCATCGCCATGACACCGCCACGCAAGCCCTTGATCGCCGCCGTGGAGGGGTATGCATTGGCTGGCGGCTTTGAATCCGTGTTGGCCTGCGATTTGGTGGTAGCCGCCCACAATGCGCAATTTGGCCTGCCGGAAGTCAAACGCGGCCTGGCCGCTGCGGCTGGCGGCCTGATGCGCCTGCCGCGCCTCATTCCCCAACGCATCGCTATGGAAGCGGCGCTCACGGGTGACATGATTTCGGCCGAGCGGCTGCACCACTTCGGGCTCATCAACACCCTGGTGGAACCCGGCCAGGCGCTGGAGGAAGCCAAGAGCCTGGCGCGACGCATCATGGCCAATGCACCGCTGGCCGTGGCAGCGAGCAAGCAGGTCATCATCGAACAACGCGACTGGCCGCTGGCCGAGATGTTTGCGCGCCAGGAAGGCATCACCGGGCATTTGCTCAAGTCCGCCGACGCGCGCGAAGGCGCCACCGCTTTTGCCGAACGGCGCAAGCCGGTCTGGAAGGGTGAATAGGTTCACCTGCGCAGGCGCACGCACCCACGGTTTCTTCCCACCCCGTTTCATTCAACCCCATTTCTGGAGCCCACCCCATGCCCGCACTGGACCCGCAAGTCATCGCCTTGCTGGAGATGGGCCGCAAGGCCGGCGCACGGCCCTTCGAAGCGTTGACACCGACCGAAGCTCGCGCGGCCTACGCGGCAGGCTGGGACGTGATGCAGCCGCCCACGGAAGACGTGACCTCCGTGCGCAACATCACCATCACCACCGCGCACGGCGAGCTGCCACTGCGCATTTACCGGGGCAAGGGCACAGTGGCCAGCGACAAGTTGCCCTGCATGGTGTTTTTGCATGGCGGCGGCTGGGTGATCGGCAACCTGCAAAGCCATGACCGCCTGTGCCGCGCTCTGGCGAACCGGGCGCGCATCTGCGTGGTAGCGGTGGACTACCGGCTCGCCCCCGAGCACCGTTTTCCCGCTGCGCTGGACGACTCGGCTGCGGCATTGCAATGGGTGAGCGACAACGCGGATTCACTCTCCATCGCGCCC
>JANMMR010000603.1:0-1939 GCA_031373455.1 Rhodoferax sp. | reverse complement strand
ACCTGCACCTGGCCACGGCGCAAATTGGCAAACCCGGCGCCGGGCCGTTTTCGCTCACCGGCCAGCCCAACGCCATGGGTGGCCGCGAAGTGGGCGGCCTGGCCAATTTGATCAGCGCCCACCGCGACATGGCCAACCCCGTGCACCGCGCCGAAGTGGCCGCTTTGTGGGGTGTTGATGCTGTGCCCGACAAACCCGGCAAGACCGCCGTGGAGATGTTTCAGGCCGTCGCAGACGGCGAAATCAAGGCGCTGTGGATCGCCTGCACCAACCCCGCGCAAAGCATGCCCGACCAGTCCACCGTGCGCCGCGCCCTGGAACGCGCCGAGTTTGTGGTGGTGCAGGAAGCCTTTGCCACCGCCGCCACTTGCCAATCCGCCGACCTGCTGCTGCCAGCCACCACCTGGGGCGAAAAAGAAGGCACCGTGACCAACAGCGAGCGGCGCATCAGCCGGGTGCGGGCGGCCGTGGCAGCCCCCGGCGAAGCGCGCCACGACTGGTCCATCGCCGTTGAATTTGCGCGGCGGCTCAAGCCCGGCAACCCCCTGTTCAACTACCCCACCCCTGAATCCATCTGGAACGAACACCGCGAATCCACGCGCGGGCGCGACCTCGACATCACCGGTTTGTCTTACGCGCAGCTGGAACGCAACCCGCAGCAATGGCCCTTCCCCGAAGGCGCCAACACCGGCAAGGCCCGCCTGTATGAGGACGGCATTTTCCCCACGCCAGACGGTTGCGCCAACTTTGTCAACACCGTCTACAAACCACTGGCCGAACCACGCGAATCACGATACCCTTTTTCACTCACCACCGGCAGGCTGCGCGACCAGTGGCACGGCATGAGCCGCTCCGGCACCTTGGGCCGCCTGTTTGGCCACGTCGCCGAACCGTGTGTGCAGATGAACCCGCAAGACATGGTGCGGCGCCTGCTGAAAGAAGGCGACCTGGTGCACGTGACCAGCAAACGCGGCTCCATCGTTGTGCCCTTGCAAGCCAGCGCCGAGATTGGCATGAGCCAGGCGTTCATCGCGATGCACTGGGGCGAAGAGTATTTGAGCGGCTCCTCCAGCGTGGGCACACCGTTGGCCGGCGTGAACGCGCTCACCACCAGTGCCTATTGCCCCAGCTCCAAACAGCCCGAGCTGAAGCACGCCGCCGTGAAGATTTTGAAGGCCGAGTTGCCCTGGCAACTGCTGGCCGTGGCCTGGCTGCCAGAAACCAACATGCTGGCAGCGCGCAGCGAGCTGGTGCAGATGATGCGGCTCTTTCCCTTTGCCACATGCGTACCCTTCGCCAGCAACACACCGCTGGCAGACGCTGCAAACCAGCGCAGCGGTGTCTTGTTCCGCGCAGCCGCACACGAGGCCCCGCCCGACGAACTGCTGGCGACCATCGAACAACACCTGGGCCTGGCAGACCAGGACACCATGCGTTACGCCGACAAGCGAAAAGGCCAGCGCCGCGCGATGCGAATGGCGTCAGACACAAGCCACGGCGCAGGCAGCGGGGCCGAGCCCGGCGGCTTTGTGCTTGATGCATTTTTACTGGCCGGCGACACCAGCGCCGAAGCGTGGATCAAAACCCTGCTGCAAGACGAGTTGCCCGCCCACGCCTACCGCCGCCGGCTGCTGGCCCCCGGCTCCAAACCCCCAGTGGCCCTGCAGCCCCGCAGCAAACAGGTGTGCAGCTGTTTCAACGTGACAGAACGCGCGATTCAGCTGCACTTGGACCAGGCGGCCGGAAACACTGACGAGCGTTTCGTGTCGCTTCAGTCAGCGCTGAAATGCGGCACCAATTGCGGCTCGTGTGTGCCGGAACTCAAGCGGTTGGTCCAAGCTGTGGTGCCTTTTAAGGTCGCCGCCTAGCCTGTTTTAGATCGCCTAGATGGCAACCCCGCGCAGCGACTGGGCAATGCGCATGCGCTGCTTTAGAAGCG
>JANMMR010000571.1:0-19943 GCA_031373455.1 Rhodoferax sp. | reverse complement strand
CAAACGCCAGACCAGGGTCCAGGCGGATCAAGCGCGTGGCCGCTTGCGGTGGCTCGTGCCAAGTGGGGACAATCCAGAATTCCGGTGTGATCTCAACCGGTTCGAACTGCGACTGCGTCAAACGCACCCAATCCTGGTCGGCCACGGCGCGCACGCCCAGCGACCGGCAGCCCGCAAAGAAATCCTGGACACCCAACAGCCGCAGGGCGTCGCTGGCGGCATTTTCAGTGTGAAACAACGCGGTCATGCGCGAGCGCTGCCAGCCGTCTTTGGGCGGCGGCATGCCAGGCTCGCCAAACAGGGCCTGCTCGGCGTCGGTCTGCGCGTCGGCATCGTCCACGCCCACGCTCAGGGCATCCAGCGCTTCGAGGGCGTCGCTCAGCGGCTCGACGCGGTCCTGCGGGCAAATCAGGACAAGTTCAAACACGGCTCAGGCGGCCCTTGGCGTCAACGCTTGTGTTGCTCAAGCCACTGTTCCAGGTAATGGATATTGGTGCCGCCGCTCATGAATTTCGCGTCCACCAGCAGTTCGCGGTGCAGCGGAATGTTGGTGTTGATGCCCTCCACCACCGTCTCGCCCAGCGCCGTGCGCAGCCGGGCCAGTGCCTGCTCGCGGGTGTCGCCGTGCACCACAATCTTGCCGATCATCGAGTCGTAATTGGGCGGCACAAAATAATTGGTGTAGACGTGCGAGTCCACGCGCACGCCAGGGCCTCCGGGCGGGTGCCACATGGTGATGCGCCCCGGCGAAGGGATGAACTTGTACGGGTCTTCGGCATTGATCCGGCACTCAATGGCGTGCCCCTTGATCTCGATCTGCCGCTGAGTGAACGGCAGCTTTTCGCCGGCCGCTACCATGATCTGCGTGCGCACGATGTCAACGCCGGTGATCCATTCGGTCACCGGGTGCTCCACCTGCACGCGCGTGTTCATCTCGATGAAGTAGAACTCGCCGTTCTCAAACAGGAACTCAAACGTGCCGGCGCCACGGTAACCAATCTTCTTGCACGCCGCCACACAGCGCTCGCCCACCCGCTCGATCAGCTTGCGCGGAATGCCCGGCGCCGGGCCTTCTTCGATGATCTTCTGGTGCCGCCGCTGCATCGAGCAGTCGCGTTCGCCCAGGTAAACGGCGTTTTTGTACTTGTCCGCCATGATCTGGATTTCGATGTGGCGCGGGTTTTGCAGGAATTTTTCGAGGTAAACCGCCGGGTTGCCAAATGCCGTGCCGGCCTCGGCCTTGGTCATCTGCACCGCGTTGATCAGCGCGGCCTCGGTGTGCACCACCCGCATGCCGCGCCCTCCGCCGCCGCCAGCCGCCTTGATGATGATGGGGTAACCCACCGAGCGGGCGATGCGCCGGATCTGCACCGGGTCGTCCGGCAACTCACCTTCGGAGCCTGGCACACACGGCACGCCGGCCTTGATCATGGCCTGTTTGGCCGAGACCTTGTCGCCCATGATGCGGATCGACTCCGGGGTCGGCCCGATGAACTGGAAACCGCTTTTCTCCACGCGTTCGGCAAAATCGGCGTTTTCACTCAAAAACCCGTAGCCCGGGTGAATCGCTTCGGCGTCGGTCACTTCGGCCGCCGAAATGATCGCCGGCATGTTGAGGTAACTCTGCGCCGAAGGCGGCGGCCCGATGCACACCGCTTCGTCGGCCAGCTTGATGTATTTGGCTTCGCGGTCGGCCTCGGAATACACCATCACCGCCTTGATGCCCATTTCCCGGCAGGCGCGCTGGATGCGCAGGGCGATCTCGCCGCGGTTGGCTATCAGTATCTTTTTAAACATGTCGCGATGGTTCGGGTTGGGCCGCCGGATTATTCAATTTCAAACAAGGGCTGCCCGTACTCCACCGCTTCCCCGTTTTCACACAGGATGCGCGCGACCGTGCCGGCTTTGTCGGTCTCGATCTCGTTGAGGATTTTCATCGCTTCGATGATGCAGATGGTGTCGCCCGCTTTGACCACCGAACCCACCTCGACAAAGGACTTGGCACCCGGCGACGCGCTTCGGTAAAACGTGCCCACCATGGGTGACTTCACCGCGTGATTGGCAGCCACGGGCGCCGCCACGGCAACCGGCTCGGCCACTGGCGCCGCCACTTGGGGCGCAGCCGCCATGGCCACCGGCGCCGGCATGGTGTAGGCCTGCGCCACCGCTTGCCCACCTTTGACAATGCGCACCTTGCCTTCGGCTTCGGTGATCTCCAGCTCGGACACGTTCGAGTCAGACACCAGATCGATCAATGTCTTGAGTTTGCGTAAATCCATGTTTTCTCCAACCCGTTCTTGCGGCAAAGGCTTGCCAATGTAGTGAATCGAGGCGAATTTACCCTAAATTCGGCCAATATTGGCTAAGTTATCTGCTTCGAACGGTAATAGATCGAATTTGAGCGGAATTGACCTGCAAAAACCAGCCTATTCAAGCCGGCTCCAGGTGGCCAGGTGCTCGGCCGTGAGGCGCCCCATTTGGCGGTGCAGCACTTTACCATCCTTGCCAAAAATCACGGTAAACGGCAACCCGCCCGCGAGGTTGCCCAATGTCCGGCTCAGCTCCACACCGGCCATTCCGGCCAGCGCCAGCGGGAAATTGAGCGGCAATTTGGCCGTGAAATCTGTCACCGCTTTGGCGTTGTCCGCCGCAATTCCAACAACTTGCCAGCTTTTAGCCTTCTTTTCTTGATAAAACGCGTTAATTAGAGGGAGTTCTTCAACGCAGGGCGGGCACCAGGTGGCCCAAAAATTAACCAGCAGCAACTTGCCCCTGAAACTGGCCAGCGGCAGCCGCCCGCCCGTAGGTGTGTCAAACGAGGTGAGCCAAAACTGGCGCTCGGGGCCATCTTCCGCAAGCCCATCGCCATTTGCCGCAGGGCCTGGCGGATGGACAAACTTCCACCAGCCCAGCCCCAAGCCGCAAGCCGCTGCCACGGCGGCGCTCACGGCCAGCCGGCGAGAAGTGGCGCTCGGGATGCCGGAGCTAGCGGGGTCGGTCATTGCGGATCTGAATTTCTGTGTCTTCCAGCACCAGTTTAGCAAGCGCTTGAAGGTCGCCACGCAAAGGCCTGCCATTGACCTGCGGCTTCAAAGCCCCGCGCAGCGCGTTGTAGTCGTAAACCATCAGGTGCACGCCGACCTCCTCGCCAAGTTCACGGCAAAAGCTGTGAACGCTCAGCGCGTCCACGTCGTCACCGGTAAAGCCAGTGACGCGCTGGGGCACGTACTTCACGCGCTGGTCGATGAGGGCAATTTCGGCCGATTTGCTGTCGTCGCAAAACAGCTGGATAAAGATATCGCTGCGCCGCGTCGCCGTGCCGCGCCACACTGCCCCACCCAGGTGTGGGCGACATTCGGTCAAACGCGCCATCCACATTTGGGCATGCTGGCGCAAGGCCAGCAGCTCCTGCGCCTGGGTGTCGGCGCAAAAAAGCGCGATGTAGTCCCGCACCTCGGCCTCAAGCTCGTCGTTGCCCGGCAGCGGCGTACGCGCCGGCAGGCCCAAGGCTTTCAACGCGCGGCGCTTGGCCGGGCCGTATTCCAGGCCCTCTTCGACGACCAGGCGGGCTGCGGTGGCGGCAATTTCGGCAGACGCGGCGTTCATGTCCGGATTCTGCCCGCTTGCGGCTGGTGGCACCGCCCTCCCTAAAATCCCCCCATGCACATTCACATTCTGGGTATTTGCGGGACCTTCATGGGCGGGCTGGCGGCGTTGGCACGGGAGAGCGGGCACACGGTGACGGGTTGTGACGCCGGGGTTTACCCGCCGATGAGCGACCAGTTGCGGGCTTTGGGCATCGAGCTGATCGAGGGTTTTGGCGCCGACCAGATCGCCTTGAAGCCTGACATGTACGTGATCGGCAACGTTGTGAGCCGCGCGCGCCTGCCCGACGGCACGCCGAAATTCCCGCTGATGGAAGCCATCATGGCCCAAGGCCTGCCTTACACCAGCGGGCCGGAATGGCTGGCGGAACATGTGTTGCAGGGGCGGCATGTTTTGGCGGTAGCGGGCACCCACGGCAAGACGACCACCACCGCCATGTTGACCTGGATTCTTGAAGCCGCCGGCCTGCAGCCCGGTTTTCTGGTCGGCGGCGTGCCCTTGAACTTCGGCGTCTCGGCACGTCTTGGGAACGTGGCCCCCACGCTCCCGCACTTCGTGTCGTCGCTGCCCCCCGAGGGGGCTAATTTTTCTCGGGGCGGCCCTTCGAAAAATTGCGCCTCTTTGTACTTTGTCATCGAAGCCGACGAATATGACACCGCCTTTTTCGACAAACGCAGCAAGTTCGTGCACTACCGCCCGCGCACGGCGGTTTTGAACAACCTGGAGTTCGACCACGCCGATATCTTTGACGACCTGGGGCAAATCGAGCGGCAGTTTCACCACCTGGTGCGCACCGTTCCCGGCAACGGGCGGGTGGTGGTCAACGGGCTGGAAGAGTCGCTTCAGCGCGTCTTGAGCGCGGGCTGCTGGAGCGAGGTGCGCAGTTTTGGCGCGGCGGTAAGTGATGTCACGGCCCTGGGCGAACCGGGCGATTTTGAGGTGCAGATCAAGGAGCAGCGCGGCGGGCGCGTGAAGTGGGCGCTAACCGGCACACACAACCAGCTGAACGCCCTGGCCGCGATTGCGGCGGCTGAACACGTGGGTGTTTCGGTGGCGGCGGCGTGCGAGGCGCTGGGCCGATTCCAGAACGTCAAGCGCCGCATGGAGGTGCGCGGCAGCGTGCACCTGCAGGGCGACAAGGCACAGCCCGCCGTTACGCTGTACGACGACTTTGCCCACCACCCAACAGCCATCCGCACCACGGTGGACGGCCTGCGGCAAACGCTGCCGGCGGGCCAGCGCATCCTGGCCGTTTTTGAGCCGCGCTCCAACACCATGAAGCTGGGCGCGATGAAAGCGCAACTGCCGTGGAGCCTGGAGTCGGCGGACCTCGCGTTTTGCCACAGCGGCGGCCTGGGCTGGGACGCCGCCGAAGCCCTCGCACCCATGGGCGCACGCGCCAGCGTGGCCGACTCGATTGACGCGCTGGTGGCGCTGGTCACGGCCGCTGTGCAACCGGGCGACCACATCGTTTGCATGAGCAACGGCGGTTTTGGCGGCATTCATGCCCAGTTGCTGGCGGCGCTGCAGCCACGGCTACAGGGACACTTGGGTTGAACGGGTATGGATCAGGCGGTTATCGAGCCTTGGTCGGAATGGCCGGAATGTTCGCTATAATTAATATAGCAAACTATCAAGCAAACCTGTGACTTGAGTGCCAAAAAACCTTCAAATTTACAAAAATTTCTGAAATTGCATCAATAATTAACACCCATGTTAATAATTTCATTATTTGTTAACATGCAAGTTAATTTTGCAATTTTTCCCTTTACAGGTTCGCCGGCGCAAGCCTGTCCCTGTGCAAGGCCGCGCGGCGCATCATGTCGCAAAAATACTCGGCGGCGGGGGTCAGCGGCAGGCCGCTGCGGCGCACCAGGCAGATCGGCGGCGCGGGCAGCAGCTCTTTGACGCGGATCGGCTCGACCGCATGGCGCAGCAGCGGCGACAGCGTCCACTGCAGGGGCAGCATCATCAGCAGGTCGGAATAGGCCAGCGCCACCAGGAAGGTCAGCGTCGAATGCGCCTGCAGCACCAGGCGCGGCGCGGGCAGGCCGAATTGCGCAAACAGCGGGCCGAGCTCCTCCTCGGCCTTGTGGGTGATCGAGGTGGTGATCCACTCGGCGCCCGCCAGCTCCTTGAGCGAACGCGCCTTGACCAGCGGATGCCCCTTGCGGCCGACGATGATGCGGGTGTTGTCGAAGAGCTTTTCAACCAGCATGTCGGGCGCCACGTCGCCGGGCGCGGGCCCGATGTAACAGTCCACCCGGCTGTCGCGCAAATCGGCCTCGATGGTGGGGTAAACGGCATCGATGACGTCCATCGCCACGTCCGGGTATTTGGCCCGGAACGGCCGCAGCGCATGGGGCAGCAGGGCAATGTGCGCCACGCTGGAAAGCGCCACCGTGAGGCGGCCGTGGGTCTGGCCGCGCAGCTGGTCGAGCTCCTCCTGCGCCAGGCGCAACTCGTTGTGCACGCTGCTGGCGCGGCGCAGGAACATCTCGCCCATGGGTGTGAGGCGCACGCCCGTGGGCAGGCGCTCGAACAGCACCACGCCCAGGTCTTTCTCCAGCTCCTGGATGCTGCGGCTGATGGCCGGTTGCGCGCTGCCAAGCTGGCGCGCCGCGCCGCGCAGGCTGCCGCGTTCGGCAACGGCGAGAAAGTCCCTCAGGGCGCTGAATTTCACCGCCACGGCACTGCAACCCGCGCAGGGTGATAAAACTTTGATATCGCCATCGCGCAATTGTCATCTTCTCGTATCACAGGCGCATCCGTACCATCCCTATCCAATCCCGGGCCATCCGCAGCAAGGGGTTATGCTTTTGCCTCGATCCAACCAAGAGGAGCCAACTGTGAATCCATCAACACCCGCCACTTCGCGCCGTCCGGGCGTGGTCGCCGTGCATTCGGTCGACCGTTTTGTGTTTACCGTGCCGGACCTGGCCGTCGCGCAGAAGTTTTACACCGCCTTCGGGCTGGACGTGCGCCAACATGGCGAGCGGCTGGACCTGCACACCTTTGGCAACCCGCACTGCTGGGGGTCGATTTTCAAGGCCGGCGAGCGCAAACAACTGCAGTTTGTGCGTTTTGGCATTTTTGCGGAAGACGAAGCGGCCTTTCGCGACCGCGTGGCGCAATCGGGCCTGGGCATCGCGCCGCACGCCCTGAGCGCCGGCATGGATGGCGACAAAGGCATCTGGCTGCGCAACCCGGACGGCATCGCCTTCCAGATTCTGGTGGCGCCCAAAGTGTCGCCTTCCGCGCCAACCCGGCCCACGGTGCTGCCACCGGTGCCACCGGGCCGTGGCGCAGCGCCCAGCCGCAGCAAGGTAAAACCGGTGCGCCCGCGCAACCTCTCGCACATCCTGCAGTTCAGCCCCGACGTGCCGCGCATGACGGCGTTTTGCATCGCCATGCTGGGCCTGCGCATGAGCGACTACAACGCCGATGCCATCGCCTTCATGCACACCCCGCACGGCAGCGACCACCACCTGGTGGCTTTTGCCAAATCACACGCGCCCGGCCTGCACCACAGCAGCTGGGACGTGGGCAGCGCCGATGAGGTGGGCAGCGGCATGGAGCAGATGCGCATGGCCGGCTGGGGCAAGGGCTGGGGCGTGGGCCGCCACGTGCTGGGCTCCAACTTCTTCAACTACGTGGAAGACCCCTGGGGCAGTTTCTGCGAGTACTCGGCGGGCATTGACTTCATCCCCGCCGACCTCGACTGGCCGGCCGCCGACCACCCGCCGGAAGATTCCTTTTACGTCTGGGGACCCGAGGTTCCGCAGAATTTCATCACCAACCAGGAATACCCCGCACCGCAGTGACGGGCCTTCTGCCTTCCAAAAGACCCAACACATGCGCCTGATTGCCCGTCAAAACAACGCCGACCAGCCAAGGCATGTGTGTGAGGTTGAGGTTGAAGGCGTCGGCATTTTGGGCAACCCGGTGGTCGATGGCCGCTGAAGCTTTTTTTCATTCCTTTTTCATTCCATTTTTTTTGGAGATTCCCATGACCCACCCGCTGCTTGCACGCTTGGCCGCCAACCTCGGCGTTTGCCTGGCCCTGATCAGCGTGCCAGCGCTGGCGCAAACCTTCCCGAGCCAAACCGTGAAGCTGATTTCGCCCTTCCCCGCTGGCAGCGGGCCAGATGTGATCGCCCGCATTGTTGGCGAAAAAATGAGCAGCAGCTGGAAGCAGCCGGTGGTGATCGACACCCGCCCGGGCGCCAACGGCTTCCTCGCCATGAACGCCGGCAAGGCCGCAGCGCCAACCGGGTACGAACTGGTGCTGGCGGACGTGGGCCACTTGTCCATCAGCCCTTCGCTCTTCAAGAAATTGCCCTATGAGCCCAAGGGCGACTACGTGCCTGTGGGTGGCCTGTACCGTTTGTCGTTTTTCGTTGTGGTCGGCACCAACAGCCCCTACCAGTCGATGAAGGAATTGCTCGCCGCTGCCGCCGCCTCGCCGGCCAAGATGACCTACGGCTCCAACTCCGTCGGCGGGCCATTGCACCTGGGCGCGGCGCAGATCGAAGCAGCCTCTGGTGCCAAGATGACCCATGTGGCCTACAAGGAGATATCGCAGCTCTACATCGCCGTCTCGACGGGCGAGGTCGACTTCGCCATGGGCAGCCTGGCCAGCGCGGGGCCACTGCTCAAGGCCGGCAAGGTGCGCCTGCTGGCGGTGGGCGACAGCGTGCGTTCAAGCGCCATGCCCAACGTGCCGACGATCGAAGAATCCGGCGGGCCCAAGGGCATTTCGGTGCGCAGCTGGGTCTCGGTGATGGCCCCCAAGGGCACACCCGCCGCCGTGGTGGGTACGCTCAACAAGAGCCTCAACGAGGCGCTGGCGCTGCCCGATGTGGCCGAGAAATTCGCCGGTTTTGGGTTTGTGCCCTACCCGCTGACGCCCGCTGCGCTGGCCACACTGATCGACACCGAAACCGTGTTTTACGCAGACATGGTCAAACGCACCGGCGCATCGGCCGATTGATTGCCCGACACCATGCGCCAGAAAACCAGCGTTCTCATTGTGGGTGCCGGGCCGGTCGGCCAGGGCCTGGCCATTGAGCTGGGTTCGCGCGGCATTGACTGCCTGGTGATCGAGAAAAATTCGCGCATCGGCGTGGCGCCGCGCGCCAAGACCACCAACGTGCGCACCCGCGAACATCTGCGCCGCTGGGGCATTGCCGAAGCACTGCGCGAGGCCTCGCCGTTTGGCGTCGACTACCCTTCGACGGTGGTGTTCGCCACGCGCCTCACCGGCCACGGCCTGGCACGTTTTGAGAACGCCCTGAATTGCGCGCCCGGCCGCAACCCGCTGTATGCCGAACACGCCCAGTGGATCCCGCAGTACACACTGGAGCAGGTGATGCGCCGTCATCTCGATACCTTGCCCGCTGTGCAGGTGCGCCTGAACACCGAACTGCTCGGGTTTGAGCAGGGCCAGGATTCCGTGGTGGCCACCATCCGCAACCTGGAAACCGGGGAAGATGAGGAGATCGAAGCGCAGTTTCTGGCCGGTTGTGACGGCGGCAGGAGCCGCGTGCGCGAGGCCATTGGCGCGCGCATGGAGGGCAAGTTTGGCATGTCCCGCAACTACAACATCGTGTTTCGCGCGCCGGGTTTGGCCCAGGCGCATGCGCATGGCAAGGCCATCATGTATTGGCTGGTGAACCAGGACGTGCCTTGCCTCCTGGGGCCAATGGATACCGGCGACCGCTGGTTCTTCATGCCCACGGGCCTCGCGCCCGATGTGCTGGTCACGCTGGACAACGCCGCGGCGATGATCCGCAAAGCCACCGGCATCGACCTGCCCTATGAGGCCTTGAGTGTCGACGAGTGGGTGGCGCACCAGGTGGTGGCCACCCATTACCGCGACCGCCGAGTGTTTCTGGCGGGCGACGCCTGCCACCTGCACCCGCCCTTTGGCGGCTTCGGCATGAACATGGGCGTGAGCGACGCGGTCGACCTGGGCTGGAAATTCGCCGCCGTGTTGCAGGGCTGGGGCGGCGAGGCCTTGCTGGCCAGTTACGAGCGCGAACGCCGCCCGGTGCATTTGCACGTGCTCAAGGAAGCCACCGCCAACCACGCGAAGGTCAGCAATGCGCTGTTTGAGCCCGGTATGGAAGACGAGTCGCCCGCCGGGCTGGCGGTGCGCGCGCGCGTGGGCCAGCGCATCCGGGCGGCCAAGTTGTCGGAGTTCTGTACCCTGGGCACGATTTTGGGCGACCGCTACGGCGATTCGCCCGTGGTGCAAACGATTGATCTGGCGGTGGCCGCCGCAGTGGACCTGGCGCGTGATTTCCTCAACTACATCCCCAACGCCTTGCCAGGCAGCCGCGCACCCCATGCCTGGCTGCACGACGGCAGCTCGTTGTATGACCATTTCGGCGCCGGTTTCACGCTGCTGGCAACACCCAGCGCCGCCGAGGCCTGCCTGCAGGCCGCTGCAGCCCAAGCGCAGCAACTCGCCGTGCCACTCACGGTGCTGCGCCCGGACAACCCGGCCATTCCGCTGCTGTATCCGCATCGCCTCACCCTGATCCGGCCCGACCAACACGTGGCCTGGGCTGGCGACCTGTGGCCGCAACGGGCCGACTTTGACGTTTTATCGTTCGCAACGGGCCGGCTGCCCGCCGCAAAATCCGCGACCCAGACCGTACAGGCCGCAGAGGCCAAGGAGACCGTCGATGAATGAAGTCACAGAATCCCGCGCGCAGGTTCCAGCGCAAAAACCCACGGCGCCACACCAGGTGATCTCGCCCGCGCGCCTGGCGCATGTGGTGTTGCGCACCTCGCAGTTTGACGCGCTGGTGGCCTGGTACACCACCACGCTGGGCGCCCACGTTGCCTTCTCAAACGGCGCGCTGGCCTTCCTCACCTACGACGAAGAGCACCACCGCATCGCCGTGTTGGCCCTGCCAGGCCTGCAGCGCCAGCCCGATGGCATGACCGGCATGCACCACATGGCCTTCACCTACCACTCGCTGAGCGACCTGGTCGCCACCTACGAGCGGCTGGGGAAACTCAACATCTGCCCGGTGACCTGCATCAACCACGGCCCCACCACCTCGATGTATTACGCCGACCCGGACGGCAACCAGGTGGAGCTTCAGGTGGACAACTTCGACACCGTCGAGCGGGCCGGCGAGTTCTTCTACAGCCCGGCCTTCGCCAGCAACCCGATCGGTGTCGATTTCGACCCGGCCGAGCTGGCGCGGCGCTTCCACGCCGGTGAAGACGAAGCCAGCATCAAGAAACGCCCGGACAGCGGTGCACGCGGGCTTGATTCGCTCAATCTGCGCTGAACGCTCCTGAATTTTCTCCCCGGCGGAATGAAGCGCCGCAAACCTGTTTTGGAACCTTGATGCCGAGAATCACCCTGCCCTTCATCTGCCTGCTGCTCGCCTCGTGTGCCACCCCACACGAACCGGCAACACCCGTCACCAGCGGCACCGTGATCACCCACGTGACGGTGGTCAACACGCGCGACGGCTCGCTGCAGAGCGGCATGTCGGTGGTGGTTCAAAACGGCAAAATCAGCAAAATCGCGAAGAGCGGCAGCATCGTCGCCAGCGGCAGCGCACAAACCATCGACGCCAGCGGAAAGTTTGTGGTTCCCGGCTACAACGACATGCACACCCACGCGATGGCCAATGCCGATGAGCCGATGCCATTTTGGCCGGCCATGCTGGCCAATGGCATCACCGGCATCCGCGAAATGGCCGGCAACGCGCAAACCATTGTCCGCGCCAGAAAACTCAATGCCGACAGCGCCGCCGGCCTCGTGCTGGCGCCCGAAGTTTTGTCCAGCGCCAGCAACATCGTGACGGCCATGGTGGCGCCCCCGGCGACCGCCGGCGTGATGCAGCAGCTGAAAAATGACGGCGCCGATTACGTCAAAACCGTGAGCCAGAACCCCGGCATGTTCCCGATCCTGATGGCCGAATCAAAACGCCTGGGTTTGCCGGTGGCGGGCCACATCGCGCCGGGCATCAGCGCGACGGACGCCTCCAACGCCGGCTGGCGCGCGGTGGAGCACCTGGGGCCGGCGCTGTCGCTGCTGCTGGATTGCTCGACCGACGAGGAAGCGATCCGCAGCGTGATCCGGCGCGCCCCGCCGGTGATGCCCAACATCTTCAGCCCGTTCATTCCGCGCCTGCCCGAGGTCGATTGGTTCAAACGCGTGATGGCGACCTACAGCGACGAGCGCTGCGTGACCCTGGCCAGAACCTTCGCGAAAAACGAGACCTGGCAGGTGCCCTCGCTGTACCGCGTCAAGACCATGCAGTTCAGCGCAGACGCGGCATTCCGCACCGACCCGAACCTGAAATACGTGGAGGCCAAACGCCGGGCGCAATGGCAGTCGCTGGCCGAGCAATACACCCGCACGATCCCGGCGGAGGTGGACGCCGTCTTCCGCGGTTTTTACGACTACCAGGTGAAACTCTTGCAAACCATGCGCCGTGAAAAGGTCAAAATGCTGACCGGCTCGGACATGACCGGCATCTGGTGCATACCCGGTTTCTCGCTGCACGAGGAGTTCAAGATCCTGGCGCAGGCGGGTTTCACGCCGCTGGAGATCCTGCAGATGAGCACGCTGAACGCCGCCGAGTTTTTGAAACGCAGCGACTTCGGGCAAGTGGACGAAGGCAAAAATGCCGACCTGGTGCTGCTCGATGCCAACCCGCTTCTGGATGCCGCCAACCTGGGCCGGATTTGGGGCGTTGTCGTCAAAGGCCGCTACCAATCGAAAGCCGCGTTGCAGAAGATGCTTGACGACACGGCAGCGGCTTACAGGAACTGAGGCCCAAGCCGGGGCAGTTCAAACTGCCGCAATCAAAATGCTATATTATTAATAGCAAACTATTGAATAAATACGTGACTTGATTGCCGTTTTTATTCATATTTTCACAAAATCCGGCATTTTTAGATCAGTAATTAACACCCATGTTAACAATTTCAAAATTGTTAACACACGAGTTAATTACTGGTTGAAACAGCCCCTCAACCACCCAGCGCGCTGCGCAGCTCGGCCGCACACAGGCGCACTGCGGCGTTGGCCTCGTCGATCACGCGGCCCATGGTGATGAAGCCGTGGATCTGCCGCTCAAAGGAAATGTGCGCAGCCAGGTTGCCGGCCTCGCTGAGTTTTTGCGCGTAGGCGATACCTTCGTCCCGCAGCGGGTCGAACCCTGCCGTCAACACCAGCGCGGGCGGCAGGCCGGCGTGGTTTTCGGCCAGCAGCGGCGAGGCGCGCCAGTCGAGGTAACGGGACCGGTCGGGGATGTAGTGGTCCATGAAATAGTCGATGGTGTCGGTGGTCAACATGTAGCCTTGGCCGTTGCGCGTGTGGGATTCGGCCTGGCGGCGGATGTCGGTGGCCGGGTAGATCAGCAACTGGAAGCGGATCGGCAGCGCGCTGGCGCCAGCCTGGTCGCGCGCCATGAGCGAGACCACGGCGGCAAGGTTGCCGCCGGCGCTGTCGCCACCCACCGCGAGGCGCGCGGCATCGAGCCCGAGCGCGCCGGCGTGCTCGCGCACCCAGGCGGTGGCGGCAAAACAGTCGTCCACCGCGCAGGGGAAACCATTCTCTGGGCCCATGCGGTAGTCCACCGCGACCACGGCACAACCCGAGAGGTTGGCCAGTTGCCGGCACAAGACATCGTGTGTGTCGAGGTCGCCAATGACAAACCCTCCGCCGTGGTAATACACCAGCACCGGCAGGCCGGCGCTGGTTGCGAGCGTGGTGGCCAGCGGTTTGTAGAGGCGCAGCGGAATCACGCCATGCGGCCCGGGCGCCTGGATGTCTTGCACCAGTGCGACAGGCGGCGCTTCGGGTTGTGTGTAGAAACGCCGCTCGCGGTACATCTTGCGCGCCTCAAGCGGCCCGAGCGTGTGTATGGGCGGCACGCCGCGCTGTTCCATAAAATCCAGCAGGGCGCGGGCTTGGGGATGCAGCATGGGGTTCCTTGGGTTGGCGCGGGTTTTCCGGGAAAAGTAGTTTATCGCGCGCGGCGCGTCTTCACCGCGTCCGAGAGAATGTCCAGCACCTTGAGCGAGTCGTCCCAGCCCAGGCAGGCGTCGGTGATGCTTTGGCCGTAGGCCAGTTTGGCCGAGTCGTCCTGCCCCGGCGTGAACTTCTGCGCGCCGGCCTGCAGATGGCTCTCCACCATCACCCCAAAAATATGGCGCGCCCCCCCTGAGGTTTGTGCGGCAATGTCCCGCGCCACATCGACTTGCCGTTCATGCTGCTTGGAGGAGTTGGCGTGGCTGCAGTCGACCATCAGGGTCGGCGTCAGTTTGGCCTTCGTCAGCTCCGCGCAGGCGGCGGCCACACTGGCCGCGTCGTAATTGGGTGTTTTTCCGCCGCGCAAAATCACGTGGCAGTCCTTGTTGCCATTGGTTTGCACAATCGCCACCTGGCCGTTTTTGTGCACCGAGAGGAAGTGGTGGCCGCCGGCGGCCGCCTGGATCGCGTCGGTGGCGATCTTGATGTTGCCGTCGGTGCCGTTCTTGAAGCCGATGGGCGCCGAGAGGCCCGAGGCCAGCTCGCGGTGCACCTGGCTTTCGGTGGTGCGCGCGCCAATCGCGCCCCAGGCGATCAGGTCGCCCAAATACTGCGGCGAGATCACGTCCAGAAATTCACTCCCCGCCGGCAGCCCCAGGCGGTTGATCTCGATCAGCAGCTGGCGCGCCATGCGCAGGCCTTCGTCGATGCGGAAACTCTCGTCCAGGTACGGGTCGTTGATGAGACCCTTCCAGCCGACAGTGGTGCGCGGTTTCTCGAAGTAAACGCGCATCACGATCTCCAGCGAGTCCTTGAACTTCTCGCGCTGCACCTTCAGGCGCCGCGCGTATTCCATCGCGGCGGCCGGGTCGTGGATGGAGCAGGGGCCGATCACCACCAGCATGCGGTCGTCCTTGCCGGCCATGATGTCCTGGATGTTGTGCCGCGTCTGGCTGATGAGCGCCTCCACCGGCGTGCCGCTGATGGGGAAGAAGCGGATCAAATGCTCGGGCGGCGGCAGCACGGTGATCTCCTTGATGCGGGCGTCGTCGGTGCGGCTGGTGCGGTCGCTGGGCACGGCAGCGCGGCGGCGTTCAACCGGGTTCTCATACCAGCCACCGTCGGTGGAAGTGGAAGACTGGGTATTCATGGGGCGACTCCTTGTGCGGGTTGAATCAAAAAAACAGGGGCTTAAAACGGGAACTGGCAACTTGAATGCGCAAAAAAAAACCGCCTGGTGAGGCGGTTTCTGCAAGACTGGGTGGCTTTTTCAGCAACGTTCCATTCTCTCGACCGCCTGTGTGCGTGAGATCCAAAAGTAGCCGAAAAAATAGCTTAACCGGGTCATGAAAATGAATATAGCACAAAGAAATCGGGCGCTGGCCTCATTTTTCGCATTGGAGTTGCACCTGCGCGCTGCCAGCCAGGGCGCCCGTGAGGCGTTTTTGCACCGGCGACCAGCGCGGTTTGGCGCAACCGGTGGCCGCGCCCGGGCCTGAGTCAACGGCCAGCTCGGTGGTCCAGTACAAGGAAGGGTCCCGGCAAGCGAATGTCCAGGGCGCGTCGGGCGGCAGCGCGGGCTCTTTGGCGCCGGTCTGCAGGCGCAGCGCCACATCCACGCCCATGCGGCCTTGTTCCGTCACCACAATCCGCGGCTCCGCCGCCGCCTCCAGGTCGGCCGGTGTGCCGCCGGACTCAGCCGACAGCAGCCAGCCAGCCCGTGCCATTTGGGTCTTGAGCAGAAACAACATGCGCTGCAGGCGCGCGGCTTCGGGCTGGCCGGTTTGCGGGTCGCGCACGCCTTCCAAGGCCTGCGCCGAATGCGCCTCGTCCATCAGCAGGCGGGCCGCCAGCAAGGCCGGCTGGCCGTTTTCGAAATGGACGGCGAGGCTGCAGGCCATCACACCGTGCGGGTGTGCCTGCACCGGACCATGGGGCAGCCCCAGCGTGGCCCACGCCAGCGCCAGTGCCACCGTCCGCCGCTCAAACCAATTCATGGCGCCAATGCCCGAAGGAACGGTTCAGCGAATCGCCACCGGGTTGATGATCGACTGCACGCCGCCGGTGATGCGCGCCTGGCCCAGCACAAACATGAATTCCCAGGCCTTGTCCTTGACGAGGTTGCCGGTGTTCATGTTCTCCAGGATGTAGATGCCATTTTTGGCCAACAGGATTTGGTGCACTTCAAACACACCCACGTCTTTCTCGAAAGGCACAGCCTCCAGACCCCAGGTGTCAGCGCCCACGGCGATCACCTCTTTGGACGCCAGAAACAGCGCGCCATCCTTGCCCAAGCCTGGCTCGGCGGCAATGAAACGTTTGTTGTCTTTGCCTTCAAGCGCCTGCCAGCCGGTGTGGAACAGCACCACATCGCCCTTTTTGATGGTGATGCCCTGGCGCGTTGCCTGCTCTTCGATTTCCTTGCGGTTGAAGGCGGTTCCCTCGGGCAACATCGGGGTCTTGTAGTGCTCGGTCATGTCCAGCACCACGCCGCGCGTGACGAAAGGCGGCACTTTCTCGATGCCCAGTTTCTTCAAGCCGTTGGCCTGCACGAATTCGCTGTTCTTGTTGCAGTTGTAGTAAACGTTGTCAATCCCGATGTGGCCCAGGCCGTCAATTTGCGAGCCGGTGCCCACCCAGCCCATGTAGATGTCGTCGTTGTAGGTGGTTTTGGTGCCGCCCAGGCTGGTGCCGCCGACCTGACCCGGCTGCACGATCGTCACGCTCCAGGTGCGCGGCGCAAAGGCCGGGGTAGAGGAATTGGTCTCAAACCCCAACGCATACGTCTTGCCGGTTTTGACGAGTTTGGCCGCCTCGGCCGCCAGGGCGGGCGTGAGCAGGTTGGCCGCGCCAATTTCATCGTTGGGGCCCCATTTGGATCGACACCAGTCATTTTGGGCCAGGGCTGCGCCGCTTGCGAACAAGCCGATGGCAGAGGCCAGCGCCAGACGACGCATTGCTGATTTTGTTGTCATGAAATCTCCTCGGGTTCTGTCGATAAAAGGAAAGCCTGCCTGGCCGGATTGCCAAACCAATTCAATCTAGCAGCGCACCGGCGCGGCGTCACCCGATTCGGCAACTACGTAAGTGAAAACCCCATGTACAAGTGTTGTTTTAACATGCGACAGTTGGGTTGTCCGACAAACTTTTATTGCAACGCCCCGCTTTGGAAACCCTTGATCTGATCGACAGGCCCCCGGCGCCGCTGTTTGCGCGCGTGAAGTTGCTGCCGGCCTACAAGGCGGTGTCCGAAGCGATCGAGAACCGCATCGTCAGTGGTGAAATCAAGCCCGGCGTGCAGTTGCCGACGGAGCAGGACCTGGCGCAGCAATTCGGCGTGAACCGCTCCACGGTGCGTGAAGCGATCCGCCAGCTTGAGCAGGAGGGCCTGGTCGAACGGCAAGGCTCCAAGCGGCTGCATGTCACCATGCCCGGTGTGTACGATGCCGCCCCGCGCGCTGCGCGGTCGCTGCTTTTGCACCAGGTAACCTTTGAAGAGCTGTGGCAAGTCGCCGTGGTGCTGGAGCCGCAAGCCGCGCGGCTGGCCGCACTGGCCGCCACAAGCGCAGACCGCGCCGAACTGCAAAACGGCCTGAACCGGCTCGAAGACCACTTCAACGCCTCGGGCTCGATCCAGTCCCACACCGACCTGGACATCGAGTTCCACGCGCTGGTGGCGCGCATTTCCGGCAACCGCGCGCTGATGCTGGCGCGCGAACCCATGAACCTGCTGTACCGCCCCTCGCTGATCCGGCTCCAGGAAGAATTGCCGCAAATGGAGCGGCGCAACCTGCAGGCGCACCAGCGCATCGTGCGCGCCATCGCGGCAGGCAACGCCGACCTGGCCGGCGAATGGATGCGCAAACACCTGGTTGACTTCCAACGCGGGTACGCGCTGGCGGGAATTCCGATGAACACGCCCCTGCAATCGGTGGATTTCGCCTGAGGGCCACACTGTGACCCGCCCCACCCTTCTGTTTTACGCCAACTGCGGCACAACGCCGCACCTTTAACCCCAAGGAGACAAGCCATGACATCTGGAACCCTGCATCCCGCAATGCCCGCCCGCCGCTGGCGCAAGGCTGGCGTGGCCGCTGCTGTTTCGCTCGCGGTCGCGCTGGCCAGCTTGCCGGCGCTGGCCCAGGAGACCTTCAAGGTTGGCATCGTCAGTTTTCTGTCGGGCCAGGCGGCCGAGAGTTTTGGCGTGCCGGCCATCAACGGCGCCAAGGTGCTGCTGGATGCGTTCAACAAGGGCCAGGCCCCGGCGCCTTACAACAAGGTTGGTTTCGGCGGCATGCGGATCGAGCCCATTTACGTGGACGAAAACGGTGGCGCCACCAAACAGGTGCAGGAAATGCGCACCCTGTATGACCGCGACAAGGTAGACGCCGTGGTGGGCTACGTGGGCTCGGGCGACTGCCTGGCCGTAGCGCCCGTGGCTGAGGAGATGAAGAAATTCCTTATTCTTTACGACTGCGGCACCCCGCGCATTTTTGAAGACGGTAAATACAGCTACGTATTCCGCACCGCCGCGCATGCCGCCATGGACAACGTGGCGCTTGTGCGGTACCTGAAGGCCAAAAACGTGAAGGTGGACACCTACAACATGATCCACCAGGACTACGCCTGGGGGCAGGACAGCAAAAAAGACTTCATGCTGAGCATGGCCGAGGTCTACAAAGGCGCCAAGGCAGACGCTGACTTGTTGCCCAAATTCGGCGCTGGCCAATACGGCACCGAAATCTCCGCGCTCCTGAACAAACCGGCCGACATCCTGCACTCCAGCCTCTGGGGCGGTGACTTGCAGGCCTTCATTCTGCAAGGCAGCGCACGCGGTCTGTTCCAGAAGCAAAACGCAGTTTTCTCTGCGGCCGACCACGTGTTGCCCGGCCTGGGCGAAAAAATGCCCAATGGCGTGATTCTTGGCGCCCGTGGCGCTTATGGTTTGATGTCGCCCAAGTCGGCCTTGAACGACTGGTGGTTTGACCTTTATCAGAAGGCCAACAACGTCTACCCTGTGCAGGCCCCGTACCGCATGGCGCAGGCCCTGTTTGGCCTCAAACTGGCGGCAGAAAAAGCCATGGCCGCCAATGGCGGCAAAAAGCCCACGCCCGAGCAACTCGCCGCCGCCCTCAAGGGCAGCAGTTGGCCATCTCCCGCCGGCACCATCACCATGGCGCTGGGCGACGGGCACCAGGCGATCCAGGACACCGCGATTGGCAAAACCCGCTGGGATGCTGCCAAGAAAATGGTGATGATCGACGACATCATGCGTTTCCCGGCCGAGTGTGTGAACCCGCCAGCCAACATGAAGAGTGAAGACTGGATGAAAGCCGGCTTCCCCGGCGCCAAGTGCTGACGGCGTATCCACTTCAATCGGATAGGTCGTTGCGCCGCCTGGCCGTGCCGAAGCACTGTCTGCGTCGGCGCGCCTACTCTCCGATTGAAGTGGAAACGCCGCAGCCTTTCGTTTAACCCTGGCTCATCACGACATGAATCTGCTGGCTACCATTGTGATTGACGGCGTGACCTACGCCTCCTGGTTGTTCATCGTGGCGCTGGGGTTGACGCTGGTGTTCGGGGTCTTGAAGATCCTGAACATCGCCCACGGCAGCTTCTATGCCGTGGGGGCCTACGCCGGGGCCAGCCTGGTCACCTGGCTGCTGTCGATGAAAGTGTCACCCGCACTGAGTGTGGTGGCGCTGTTGTTGGCAGCCGTCGGTGTGGCCGCTTTGCTCGCGCCACTGGTCGAGCGCGGCTTGCTGCGCATGTTTTACGGCCGGGACGAAGTGCTGCTGGTGCTGGTCACCTACGCATTGTTTCTGATGCTCGAAGACATCACCAAACTGGTCTGGGGTGTCAACCCGTATTACGTCTCTGACACCTACCAGGCCTTTGGCAACCTGAATCTGGGAGGGTTGAGTTATGTCGGTTATGACCTGATGCTGGTCGGCGTGGCGGTGTTGTGCGGTGTCGTGACCTGGTGGGCGCTCAACCACACGCGCCAGGGGAAAATCGTCACTTCCGTGATTCACAGCGCCGAAGTCGCGGCCAGCATGGGCGTGAACGTGTCGCGCATTTATACGCTCGCCTTCATGGTCGGTGTATTTTTTGCGGCTGTCGGTGGTGCGTTGACGGCACCGATGATTTCCGTTCAGCCGGGTCTGAGCGTGGGCGTGATCATCGTCAGTTTTGCCGTGGTCATCATTGGCGGCCTGGGCAGCATTGAAGGCGCGGCAATCGGCGCTTTGGTGGTTGGCCTGGCGCGCTCGGCCTCGGTGCACATCTGGCCACCGGCAGAACTGTTCAGCATCTATGTGGTGAT
>JANMMR010000560.1:0-1689 GCA_031373455.1 Rhodoferax sp. | reverse complement strand
GCCTGCTGCTTCGTGGGGTATGCGCCGGCGCCGAACTGCCTGTTGCAGGGCTGTCCGGCGCCAGCACGCGCTTGCGATGCGCGTCGATCTGCTCGGCCAGTGCGGCGGTGCGTTCGCGAAGTTCAGGCGTGAGGCCGGTGTCTTCGTCGGGGAAGGGGAAGGTTTCGAAGCAGCGGGACTTGACGTAAACCGGATCGTTGCCGACGCCCAGCCAACTGCCTGCCGCCAGCGACCAATCGACGTGCAACCGGCTGGACAAAACGCCGAGGTGGAACGCGTCCGCCAGCGCGAAGGCAATGAGCTTGTTGTCCGGCAGGATGGACGCGTCCAGAAACTGGAAAGTGCGATGTTTGGCGGTTTCCACGGTGGCGACGTAGCGGGGCAGGCCGCTCAATTGCTTGCGCATCTCCTGTCGGGGCTTGCCGTGCAGCCACCACAGCTTCGCGTACCCCGCGCCGTCTTTGCTCGTGCCTTTTGCGTCGCGTTCGGGCTTCACGCGCTCCAGCAGGCGTTGAAAGACTGCTGGATGGCGGGTGCGCAATTCGTCTGCGCTCAACCCAAAGGCATCGATCACTTTCACGTTGCGTGGCACGCCAGTCAAATCGCGCCCATTGCGGTAGTCGCGGATGACGGATTCCATCGCCGGGTCGTCGCCAAAGCCCAGGCTCGCGGCTTCTTCTGGCGTAACGATAAAGCCGTTGCCAATCAGCTGGACGCCCCGGTTGCTGAGATTCTCGTTGGCTTGCAGCGATACGGCGCTGGCGGTATTGGCGCCAATATTGAGATCTGCATGAATCTCGCCCAATCGATCAGCCAGCGTCACCGCCACTTCGCCAAACTCGCCAGTTTGCTCTTGAGTAACCGTCAGCAGCCTCCCGCGAACGCCCCAAGCCGGGTCAGCGTCCCGGCTCCATGCGAGTTCGTCGTCGTGGCTCCATGCCGCCGCGTCGTTGGCCCGGATGCCCACCGTCATCGCAATGCGCACCGCCGCGCCGTTTGCCGCATCTACCCACGGGTGGTCGGCAATGGCAAAAACCAGCGCCACAGAGCCGGCAGGGGCAAGCGGGTTGTGGCCGTCCATCGCCGCCTGAACCACCCGCCGGTTGAAGGTTTGGCGCAAGCTGTTGGTGGTGATCAGGCCAAAGCGCCGCGTCTTCCCAGACGCCACCAGAGACGCCGCGCGGCTCCACCAGTACATCACAAAATCGGCGCTCTCGGGCACTTCGGGCCACACCGTGCGCAGCGCCTGCACGTAGCCGTCGCCCAGCGCCGCGCGCATGCTGGCCGCGCCGATGAAGGGCGGGTTCCCGACGATGAAATCCGCCAGTGGCCAATCCGCCTGGCGCGCCTGTTGGTACTTCCACTCGGGCACCGAGGCGGTCTCGTCGGGCACCGGCAGGCCGGTGGCGGGGTGCGGCTTTTTTGTCTCGCCGTCCCAGCGGGTCAGCAACTTGCCCTGCGCGTCATATGCCGGCTCCACGCTGCTCCAGGCCAGCACCGCGTCGCGCGTCTGGATGTTGCCGTAGTCATGCACCACCGGTTCGGCCACGGCGTTGTTGCCACGCGTGCGGATATGCCATTGCAGGTAACCGATCCACAACACCAGTTCGGCCAGCGCTGCAGCGCGGGGGTTCAATTCAAGGCCCAGCAGTTGCTGCGGTGTGACCGTCTCGCCGCCCAGGCTGAGCG
>JANMMR010000556.1:0-4870 GCA_031373455.1 Rhodoferax sp. | reverse complement strand
GTGTAACAAGCGTTTCATGGGCAAGACTTTAGTACCAAAATGAAAATCGGGCCGTTCAGCGGGTTTTTGAACCCGTTGATCTGCAGGTAAAACAATTGTTAACATACGAGTTAACTTTTCGATCAATAATTAACACCCATGTTAATTTCTAGTCAAGATTTGGTGAAAATTCAGAAAATATGAATAATATCGACAATCAAGTCACGAATAATATGGATGGTTTGCTACTATTAGTATAGCACTTTATTTGCATCACCACTACCTCCTCCACTACCGTTACCCACACCGCCGCTCCACCACCCGCATGACAACCACCCTCACCGCCCGCTGCCGCTGCGGCATCGACATCCACGCCCACATCATCCCCGGCGAGTTTCCCAAATACCTGGGCGCAGCCATTCCCCGCGGCTGGCCGTCCATGGCGCCGGCCCACGAGTGCCACCGCAACGTCATGATCGACGGCAAAAACTACCGCACGGTCTCCGACAAATGCTGGGAAACCGCCAAACGCCTGGCTGATTTCGAGGCGATGGGCCTGCAATTGCAGGTGATCTCGCCCATGCCCGAGTTGTTGTCGTATTGGCTGGAACCCAAAGACGGCGCGGTGTTGACGCGTTTCCTCAACGACCAGATGGCCGCCATGGTGGCCGAGTCGTCCGGGCAATTGCTCGCCCTGGGCGCCGTGCCGCTGCAAGACATGGACCTGGCCTTGCGCGTGCTGCGCCACGTCATGGCCACGCCCGGATTCGCCGGTGTGGAGATTGGCAGCAACATCAACGGCAAACCGATTGGCGATGCACAGTTCGACCCGTTTTTTGAAGCCTGCGAGGCGCTCAACGCGGCGGTGTTTGTGCACGCCCTGCGCCCCACGGGCATGGAGCGCCTGGTGGGCCCCGCGCCGCTGGAGCAGGTGCTGGGTTACCCATCCGACGTGGGCCTGGCGGCAGCCTCGGTGCTCACCACCAACCTCATCACCCGACGGCCAAAGCTGCGCATTGCCTTCAGCCACGGCGGCGGCACACTGGCGATGCTGCTGCCACGCCTGCAACAAGGCTGGGGCGTGTTTCCGGCGCTCAAGAATTCAATCACGGAAGCGCCAGCCGAACAGGCGCGCAAGCTGTTTTACGACACCCTGGTTTTTGACACGCCCACGCTGCAGCGTGTGGCCGCCCAATTTGGCGCCACGCAACTCATGATCGGCACCGATTACCCTTTCAATTTTTGTGAACAAACACCCGTTGCGCAAATCGAAAAGGCTGGTTTTGACAGTGCCACAATCCAGCTGCTCGTGCAGGACAACGCCAAACGATTTTTAGGAATGACACCATGAAACCCGTTCAAGACCCGCTTCGCCACCGCCGCGTCTTGCTGCAATCACTCTCTCTGGCGGCCTGCCTGCCCTGGACCGTGCCCTTGACAGCCCAGACACAAGGCGCAGACTTCCCCACCCGCCCGATCAAGCTGATCGTACCCAACGCGCCGGGCAGCTCGGTCGACACCATCGGGCGGCTCGTCGGCGGCCAGTTGGTCGCTGTAGCTGGCATGGCCAATTTTGTCGACAACAAGGCCGGTGCGGCCGGCGCGCTGGGTGTGGATACCGGCAAGACCGCGGCACCAGACGGCTACTCCCTCATCGTCGCCTCCAGCAGCGCCATGACGGTGGCGCCACTCCTGCAAAAAGGCGTCACCTACGACCCGCTGAAAGACTTCGAATTCGTCACGCTGGTGGCTCTGTTGCCCAGTGTGCTGGTGTGCAACCCGGCACTGAAAATCGAAACCATCGCCGACCTGATTGCTTTCGCCAAAGCCAACCCCGGCAAGACCAACATGGCCTCCGCCGGGCCCGGCTCGGCCAGCCACCTGGCGGGTGTTGCGCTCACGGTTGCGGGCGGTTTTGAGTCGCTGCATGTGCCTTACAAGGGCGGCAGCCAGTCCGTGGCGTCGGTGGTCTCAGGCGAAACCCACTGGACGCTCACGCCCGCGCCGGCTGCGATGGCGTTGGTCAAGGGCGGGCGCCTGCGGGCGCTCGGGCACAGCCTCGCCAAAGGTACGCGGCCCCTGGGCAGCGTGCCGGCCATTGCCGACAGCATCGCCGGCTTCGAATACGGCAGCTGGATCGGCCTCATGGCCCCCAAGGGCCTGCCGGTGGCCGTGGGCGATAAACTGCGCAAAGCCTGGGGCACGGCCATGCAACAGGCCAGCCTGCGCGAGGCGTTTGAGGCCAACGGCGCGATCCCGACGGCCAGCACGGCGGACGAATACCGCGCCATGGCCACGCGCGACATGGAACAGAACCGCAAGGTGATTCAGGTTGCGGGGTTGAAGGCGGAATGACCGCTGCAAATTCTTGGGCTGACCGGCTTGGGTGCCCGGTGCCGGATGAATTTCGGCTTTTGGAGGACTTGAAATCCTGATTCGCAGCCCTTAATTCGCTGCTGAATGCTGCTGGATGGGCCGGCGGCTTTCAGTTCAAAACGAAAGGAGCCATGCGATGTACGGATACACCCATCCGGGAGATGTTTTTGCCGATTTGAACCGAGTACAGAACGAAGTACAAAGGCTCTTCGGCCAGATTCCCAGCATTCGGGGCATAGGACGCGGCGGATACCCGGCGCTCAACGTCGGGCGCACACCCGAGTCGGTCGAGATCTATGCATTTGCACCGGGTCTCGACCCTTCGAGCATTGCGGTGAATGTAGAAACCGGCGTGCTGACCCTCAGCGGCGAGCGCCAGCCGGCCCCGGCAGCGCAAAAGGAGCAGGCGGCAATGCATGTCAACGAACGGTTTACGGGCGACTTCAACCGGGCAGTGAGCCTCGCCAATGACCTGGACCCCAACCAGGTCTCGGCCCAATATGGAGACGGCGTGTTGCATGTGAGCATCAAGCGCCGCGAGTCATTCCAGCCTCGCCGCGTGCAGGTTCAGATCTGAATCAAGGAGTACCACCATGAACGATACCAATCTGGTCAAACGGGATGCGCCTTCTGCGCGCGAAGACGCCGCGCTGTTGCCGCCCGTGGACGTGATCGAGGATGCCGACGGCATTACGCTGTACGCGGACTTGCCGGGCGTACCCAAGGACAAACTCAGTGTCCGTGTGGAAGCCGGCACGCTGACTATCGAGGGTGAAGTCGGCCCGCTGGCGCTTCAAGGCATCGAAGTGACCCACGCGGAAGTACAGGTGCCACGCTATCGGCGCGCATTCACGCTGGGGCCGGAACTGAACACCGAGAAAGTCGGCGCGGAATTCCGCCAGGGTGTGCTCACGCTGCGCATACCCAAAGCGGAACACGCCAAGCCGCGACGAATCCAGGTTCAGGTGGCCTGAGCCCCTGGGGTACCCGGGGCACCCGGGGCCAGCGGTTTGAGCTCCGGCACTGTGCCTTCAGGCAGCGGGTACTGGTCAACGTTCAGGCACATGCTGACCAGGGTGTAGTACGCCAGGGTACCCATTGCGTCAACCACGCCGCGCTCGCCATAGTGGGCGACCAGCGCGGCGTGGGTGGCGTCACCCACCTGTTTCTTTTGCAGAAGCTCGTGGCAGAAGGTGTAAACGGCTGCAACCTCAGGCGCCAGGGCTGCGAGGCTTTCCGGGGTGCGACCGGTTGCAATCGCGTCGATCAGGGATGCATTCAGCCCGGCCTCCAGCGCGATGCCCTTGTGGATCAACCAGACAAACTGGCTGCTCCAGAATCGCGCCACCAGCAAAATCGCCAGCTCGTTCAAGGCCAGTGGCAACGAGGAGTTGAAGCGCGTGTGGGCGCCAAACTGCTGCGCCAGATTGCCCAGCTGCGGGCTGTGCATCAGCACGTTGTAGGGGCCCTGCAGGGCGCCGCGTTTGCCCGCCAACACGCTTTGCGCCATGGCGGCCTGCTCGGCCGTCATGGTGTCCCAGGTCAGCGGTTTGAAGCGGTGGCCGCGCAGATCCAGGGGTGGCCGGTTGTTGGCGTCCATCAAACTGGCCTCTCACCTTGCAGGGTGATGCGGTGCATCACGCGGCGAAAGCCATGGTAATCGTTGACGGGGTTGTGCTGGGTGCAGCGGTTGTCCCAAAAGGCGATGGCGTGGGGCTCCCACACGAATCGGCAGGTGAACTCCGGCTTGACCTGGTGCGCAAAGAGGAAATTCAGGATCGGCGCACTCTCAAAGTCGCTCATGCCTTCGATGCCAGCGGTATGCGCCACGTTGACATACAGCGCCTTTCGGCCGGTCTCCGGGTGTGTGCGCACCACCGGGTGCACGGCCTGGAATTGTTTGGGGGCACTGCCGCTGCCATCGGGCTTGCCGTCTTCCTTGATGCGGTCTTCGCGGGTTTTGGAAACGTCGGCGCGGGCGGAACTGCTGATGCCCATGAGGCCTGTGAGCAGGCGCTTCATCGTGTCGGAGAGTGCCTCGTACGCCAGGTACTGGTTGGCAAACAGGGTGTCACCCCCGTAAGGCGGCACCTCGCGCGCCAGCAGCATGGAGCCCATGGGCGGCACCTCGAGGTAGGTCGTGTCCGAATGCCAGATGCCGCCGAAGTTGATGGTTTCGTGCGCCAGTTTTTTGACCTCGATGATGTGCGGGAACCCTTCGATACCCTTGACAAACGGGTATTCCACCGGCTGCCCCATCGCCTGAGCGAACACCAGAAACTGGGCTGGCGTGAGGTTCTGATCACGCAAAAATATCACCTGGTGCTCCAGGAACACCTGCCGGATCTCGGCCGCCAGCGCCTGCGGCACTCCCTTTGACAGGTCAACGCCGGAAATCTCGGCACCCAGAGCGCCTGCAATTTTTTTGACTTTCATACGGGCAGCTCGAAGGATTTAACCGGCAAGGCGTGCCATCAATCGGCGGTGGCACCAGAACTCTTCACCACAGCCGCCC
>JANMMR010000479.1:0-1914 GCA_031373455.1 Rhodoferax sp. | reverse complement strand
TGCCCCAGCGCCATCGGTTGTTTGATGCGCACCACGCCGAAGCCGCCGTGCTGGTAGTAGTGCAGGTCAGAGCCGCAAATGCCGCCAAAGGCAACGCGCACCCGCAATTGGTGCGGAGCCACTTCCTGCGGGTTGTCCACTGTGTTCGGGTCCAGTTGCTCCAGCCGCAGATCCAGGGCACCATGGCACATGAGCGCGCGAATGCGGCGTTGCGAAGGGTTCAGGGATTCATCGGTCATGGGGTTTAGGTCAAGACTTGTCGGTTGTCGGCCTGCGGCGCAATCCCGACGCCCAAATTAAATTCAAAGGGTGGAAGTCACGCCGCCATCCACGTAAAGGATGTGGCCATTGACGAATTTCGAGGCGTCACTGGCCAGGTAAACGGCCGCACCGGCCAGCTCGTCAACTTCGCCCCAGCGGCGGCTCGGCGTGTGGTTGACCAGCCAGGCGCTGAAGGTTTCGTCGGCGACCAGTTTGGCGTTGAGCGCGGTTTTGAAGTAACCGGGACCGATGCCATTGACGTTGAGCCCGAGCGGGCCCCAGTCAATCGCCATGCCTTTGGTCAACATTTTCACAGCGCCTTTGCTGGCCATATAAGGCGAAATGCCAGGGCGGCCGAGCTCGCTTTGCACCGAGCAGATATTGATGATCTTGCCGCCTCTGCGCGCAATCATCCTCTGCGCCACCGCCTGGCCGACGTAAAACACGCTGTCCAGGTTGGTGCGCATGAGTTCGCGCCAGTCATCCTGCTTGAACTCATGCAGCGGCCCCCTGCGCTGGATGCCGGCATTGTTGACCAGTATGTGCAGCGGGCCAAGTCGGGCTTCGATGTCGTCCACCATCGCCTGCACTTCAATCGGTTGGGTCACGTCGCAGACACGGGTATGGATGGTCAAACCTTCTGCGCGCAGCAGCTTGGCCGCCACATCGAGTTTGCCTTCACCGCGGCCATTGAGCACCACCGCAGCACCGGCTTGCGCCAGGCCCCGCGCGATGGCCAAACCAATGCCATCCGAAGAACCCGTAACCAGCGCCAGGCGGCCATCCAGCTTGAAACTGTCCAATACCATCGTTCAACCCCTGCGAATCTTTGCGACCTGCTTTTGACTAGGCCAAGCGCAAGCCGGACTGCCCATCAAACAGATGGGTTTTGGCCACATCGATTTCGAGGTGAACCAGGTCATCCGGTTGTGCCGACGTGCGCCCGTGCATCACCAGAATCAGCTGGCTGTCGCCCACCTCCAACAACAGCTCGGTCTCGGCGCCCGTAGGCTCGACCACCACCACCTTGGCCGCGACGCCCTGGCCGGATTCAGAAATGGAGAGATCACCGGGCCGCACGCCATAACTCACGGCCTGGCCATCATCGGCAGACGCTACATCAGCCACCGGCCAATGTTCACCCTTCACATCCACATACGCGCCGCTGCCCGTTTTGCGCAGCGTCCCACTGAGCACGTTCATCGACGGCGAGCCGATGAACTGCGCGACAAAGAGATTGCCGGGTTTGTCAAACAGCTCAAGCGGCGTGCCAATCTGCTCGACGATGCCATCGTGCATCACGACGATGCGGTCGGCCAGTGTCATGGCTTCGATCTGGTCGTGGGTGACATACACGGTGGTGGTTTTGAGGCGCTGGTGCAGGGCCTTGATCTCGGCGCGCATGGAAACGCGCAGTTTCGCGTCCAGGTTGGACAAAGGCTCGTCGAACAAAAACACCTTGGGCAACTTCAGTGTCGACCATTGGTCCGCGCGCGCCCAAACTCAAAGCATCGCGCCATAAGCCCAACGCGTTAAGTGCTCGAAGTCGCAATGTGAGCCAATGCGTGGTCCCAACGGGGGCTGCGCCATCCGGTCCCGCACTGACAGACAGCAACATGCGCCGGGTCAAGTCACGTAGCGCTGGTGACCTCC
>JANMMR010000478.1:0-4531 GCA_031373455.1 Rhodoferax sp. | reverse complement strand
CACGCTGGCCAAAGAAGCCGGCATCTTCAAGAAGAACGGCCTGGATGTCTCGATCAAGAAGATTCCCCAGAAAGACCGCCATCTGGCCATCGCTTCAGGTGACATCCAGTGCGCAGCCACCACGGTGGAGACCTGGGTGGCGTGGAATGCGGCCGGTGTTGCCACCACACAAATCTTCCAGCTTGACAAAAGCTTCGGTGCGGACGGCATTGTTGACAAACACAACATTACCAATATCAGCGACCTGAAAGGCAAAACCGTTGCGGCTGACGCGCCCGGTACCGCGCCCTAGTTCGGCCTGGCCTGGATGCTCAAGAAAAACGGCCTGTCGATCAAAGACGTGAAGGTGGTCAACCTCTCGCCCCAGGCAGCGGCCAATGCCATGATCGCCGGCAACAACGACATCGACGCCGCCATGACCTACGAGCCCTACCTGGGCGCGGTGCGCGCCAAGCCCGAGGCCGGCAAAATCATTGCCACCACGCTGGACTACCCGATGGTGATGGACACCTTTGGCTGCACGCCCAAGTTTCTGGCCGACAACGCCAAAGCCGCCAAGGCGCTGGCCGACAGCTACTTTGAAGCTGTGGAAATGATCGCCAAAGACCCGAAGAAGAGTTTTGAAATCATGGGTGCCGACGTCAAGCAAACCGGAGAACAGTTCGAAGCCAGCCAAAAATACCTGCGCTGGCAGGACCGCGCCGCCAACCTTAAGTTCTTTGCCGGTGAACACGCTCAGTTCAGCAAGGAAGCCGCCGACCTGCTGCTGGAAGCCGGCATCATCAAGACCATGCCCGACATGAGCAAGCTCGCGGATACCCGCTTCCTAAAATGATGACACCCCCGAAGCGGCCTTTGGCCGCCTCCCCCTCAAGGGGGCGCCACCAGCGGCCCGGCAAAGCCGGTTCCGCGGTGGCTTCGAACAGGCAGCGCTGCCCGAGACCCATCGCATGAAACCCCTTGTGCCTGTCGCACCCGGCACCCGCGTGGTGTTGGGGTTGAGCTTCTTCATCCTGTTCTTCGCGCTGTGGGCCGCTGTCACCTTCGGTGGCGTGGTCTCCAAGACCTTTCTGGCCGACCCGCTGACCATGGTGCGTTCTGGTTATGACCTGCTGGCAAACCAAGGCTTCATCAAAGACATTGGCATGACAGTGTGGCGGGTGCTTGGCGGTTTCATCATTGCGACGGCTTTGGCCGTGCCGCTAGGCGTGCTGATGGGAGCCTACAAACCCATCGAAGCTTTTTTTGAGCCTTTCATAAGTTTTGCCCGCTACTTGCCTGCCTCGGCTTTCATCCCCTTATTGATCTTGTGGGCCGGCATCGGCGAAGCCCAAAAACTCAGCGTGATCTTCATTGGCAGCTTCTTTCAGCTCGTACTGATGATTGCGGTGAGCGTGGGTAACACGCGGCGCGACCTGGTGGAGGCAGCGTATACGCTGGGCGCAGGCGACCGCGGCATCGTCACCCGGGTGTTGATGCCCAGCAGCGCACCCGAGATTGCCGAGATACTGCGCATGGTGCTCGGCTGGGCCTGGACCTATGTGATCGTGGCCGAGTTGATCGGCGCCTCCAGCGGTATTGGCCACATGATCACCGACAGCCAGGCGCTGCTTGCCACCGACCAGATCATCTTCGGCATCATCGTGATCGGACTCATTGGCCTGGCGAGCGACTACGCTTTCAAGGCGTTCAATCGCAAACTCTTTCCTTGGGCAAGGCTGTGAACATACTCGACGTTTCCCAGATTTCGAAAACCTTCCCTGGCGCCAACGGTGGCACGGTCGCCTTGCAAGCGACAGACCTCACCGTGGCCGAAAACGACTTCATCACCATTCTGGGGCCCTCGGGTTGCGGCAAGAGCACACTGTTGCGCATGGTGGCGGGGCTGGACACGCCCACCACCGGTCGTATCACGCTCGACGGCAAACCTGTGAGCGGCCCCGGTGCCGACCGCGGCATGGTGTTCCAAAGCTACACACTTTTTCCCTGGCTGACGGTGCTGCAAAACGTGTGTTTTGGCCTGCGCGAAAAAGGTCTGCCAATCGCAGAACAACAGGACATCGCGCGCCAGTTTTTGGCCAAAGTGGGCCTGAAGGACTTTGGCAACCACTTTCCCAAGCAACTCTCTGGTGGCATGCAGCAGCGCACCGCGCTGGCCCGCGCGCTGGCCAACAACCCGCGCATCCTGCTGATGGACGAGCCTTTTGGCGCGCTGGACCACCAGACCCGCGAACTGATGCAGGAACTTCTGGCCGGCATCTGGGAAGCCGAGCGCAAGACGGTGTTATTTGTGACCCATGACATCGACGAGGCCATTTTCATGGGCAGTCGCGTAATGGTGATGAGCGCACGGCCAGGCCGCATCAAATGTGATCTGCCCGTGTCCATCGGTCACCCGCGACACTATTCCGTGAAAACCACGCCTGTTTTCTCGCAGCTAAAGGCCAAGTTGACAGAAGAAATCCGGGTTGAGGTGCAGCGGGCCACGGGCCTCGTGTCCGAACCAAGCTGAGCCTTCACCCGAATCAAAATACCGCACTTTTGGATATGACCATTGGTGAAGGGCAAGAGATTCGTTCAATGTGATTTTTACCCACCAGGCGCCGTAGAAAGTGCACCATCGCGTTGACGGGATTCACGCACCACCCGCGCGCGGTATTCGAGGTCTTGGCACCAGTCGGGTCGAGCCGGCGGGTTTTGACTGCCAGGCATTCGGCTGAAATTGTTAATACCCATGTTAATTATTTCAGTTCGAAACGGCCCGGTCGCCAAAATTCAAGAAATATCCGGTCTCAAGTCACGTGAAATATGGATTTATTGCTATATTAATTATAGCTACAGAAAGGCTGCGTTGATTTGCCTTGCGGTAAACACACCGTTGGGATCGCACCTTTGGACAGCCGCTACCGCCACATGCACCCTGGCCGCAATGACCACCATGACCGCCAAGCCCACCACCATTGACGACTACATCGCGCCTTATCCACCCGGGGTGCGGGCGGTCCTTCAGCAAGTCCGCGAGACCGTCCGCGCGGCCGCGCCGCAGGCCGAAGAAGCCATCAGTTACCGGATTCCGGCGTTCCGGCACCACGGCGTGCTGGTGTACTTTGCGGCGTTCAAGAACCACATTGGTTTCTGCCCGCCCGTCAGTGGCGACGCCCCACTGCAAAAGGCGCTGGCACCCTACGCCGGTGAAAAAGGCAACCTGCGGTTTCCGATGGACCAGCCCCTGCCGTACGAGCTGATCACACGCATCGTGGCACTGCGGCTCAAGCAAAACCTGGCTGGCGCGGTCAAGAAAACGGCCGCCAAAACCCGTAAGGCCGTCTAATAGGCCGCGATCACACCGTCACTTCGCGGGTCTGCTGCGCCCAAATACAAGCCATCTGGCTGGCGCACGATGGCGCCGGCGTGGCCCATGGTATCGCTGTAATCGGGGAATATTTCGACGGCATGGCCGGCCGCCTTGAGGGTCTGCAGCACCGCCGGGTCGAAGCGGTTTTCAAACTTGAGTGTGGTGGTCTCCATACCCCATGTCTTTCCCAGCAACCAGCGCGGCGCGCTCACCGCCTGCTGCAGCGTTTGCCCAAACATCGCATACCGGCTGAACACCGCCGACTGGCTCTGCGGCTGGCCGTCGCCGCCCATGTTGCCATAGACCATGTGGCGGCCATCGTCGAAGCGCGCGTGCGCCGGGTTCAAGGTGTGGAAGGGCTTTTTGTGCGGCGCGAGGGCAATGTGGGAAGCCGGGTCGAGCTGGAAACTCGAGCCGCGGTTTTGCCAGACGATGCCGGTATCCGTCAGCACCACACCTGAGCCAAACTCCCAATAGACGCTCTGGATGTAACTCACCATGCGGCCTGCGCTGTCTGCGGTGCCCATCCAGATGGTGTCGCCGTGGATCGGTTTTTCGGGCCACTCAAGGGCTTTTTTCATGTCGACGGCGGCAACGCACTGGTCGATGAAGGCGTCGGTCAAAAACTGCCCGGGTGTCACGCCGCGCTCGGCCATGGTGGCCGGGTCTGCGATGTGGCGGTTGCGCACCTTGAAGGCCTGTTTGGTCGCTTCCACAATGGCGTGCAGGTACTCGAAACCGTCTGCCTCCCGGATGTTGTGGCGCACACGCAGCTTGTCGAAGATCGCCAGAATCATCAATGAGGCGAGGCCCTGCGTAGGCGGCGTCAGGTTGTAGAGCGTGGCCGCGCCACTGGTGGCGCTACCAAGCAAGTTCACCTTGACCGAGAGCGGCTGCACCGTTGACGCACGGTGCGCCTGCAAATCCGCCAGGCGCAGCGGACCACCCAGGCGCTCGTGTTCCGCACCAATGGCCGCTGCGACGCTGCCCCGGTAGTAGTCGTCCAGGCCAATGCTGGCCAGGGTTTGCAGCGTGTTGCCCAGCGCCGGGTATTTGCGCAGGGTGTTGACGGCGGGAATGTCTTTGCCGTTCAAAAACTGCGTGGCAAAACCGGGCTGATGGCCCAACTCCGGCAAAAATTTCGTCGTGAAGTTGACCTGGCTTTGCGTGACCGGC
>JANMMR010000474.1:0-2152 GCA_031373455.1 Rhodoferax sp. | reverse complement strand
GTCTTTTTTCGCGATCGTTGCGGCGTTTGCCGTCTGCTGGCTGTTGTTTGCGCTGCTGTACCGCGAACGGCTGGTTGACACCGCCCCCAAGAGCGGCCCGGCCATCCCGCTCACCCTGAAGTTCGCGGTGACGGCCAGTTTGGCGTTTGTGATGCTGTCGATGAAAAGCCTTTTTGGCGGCGTGATCGTGACCTTCCCGTTCGCCGGCGTGTTTGCCGTCATCGAAAGCGAAAAAATACTGAAGATCATCGCCGTGAGCTTCACCCAGAATTCCCTGGCCTTGCTGCTGTTGTTTGTGGCCATCCGCGCTTCAGACGGCCAGCCGCTGGGCTTGCGGATCGCCTTCGGTTGGGCGGTGTATTTGCTGGTGCTGATGGCGCTCAACCGCCTCTTTGCACGCTCCAAACCGGCCAGCTGACCGCCTGCGCCCTTGAAGCGGGTGCCAGTGTGGCAAACTCGCGGCCTTCTGCCCGGCTGGCCTTTCACTTTCTCCCGCATGTCCTCTACCGCTCAACCTCTTATTGCCCAGCCCGTCGCCCAAATCGTCAGGCAACTCGCGCAGGAAATCCGCATCACCCCGGCCCAGGTCCAAAGCGCCATGGCGCTGCTGGACGGCGGCGCCACGGTGCCTTTCATCGCGCGTTACCGCAAAGAGGCCACCGACGGGCTCGACGACATCCAGCTGCGCGAGCTCGAAGCGCGTCTGGCTTACCTGCGCGAGCTGCAAGACCGCCTGCAGGTGGTGATCAAGGCGATCGACGAGCAGGGCAAACTCACGCCCACCTTGCTCGCCGCGTTGCATGCCGCCTCGACCAAACAGGCCCTCGAAGACCTGTACCTGCCCTTCAAGCTCAAACGCCGCACAAAAGGCCAACTGGCGATTGAAGCGGGCCTGTTGCCGCTGGCAGACGCCCTGTTTGCCGACCCGACGCTCACGCCCGCCACCGAAGCCCAGGCTTACGTGATTCCCGTGGACGTGGCCGACAAAAAGGCGCTTGAAACCGGCGACAAACAGCCCGATTTCTCCACCGTGCCAGCCGTTCTGGACGGCGTGCGTGACGTCCTCTCCGAGCGCTGGGCCGAGCTGCCGGCGCTGGTGCAAAGCCTGCGCGAGTGGTTGTGGGAGCAAGGTTTGCTGCGCTCCAAGCTGCTCGACAGCAAAAACGAGACCGACCCCGAAGTGGCCAAGTTTCGCGACTATTTCGACTACGACGAACCGATGGCCCGCGTGCCGTCTCACCGCGCTTTGGCGGTGTTTCGCGCCCGCGCCCTGGACATACTGGATGTAAAACTTGTTCAACCAGAAGGTTTGAATAATTTATCGGCTTCAAGTCACGTAAAACAATCAAGTATTGCTTCAGAATCAGGAGTTAATTTGGTTAATAAATCAGCAATTATTTCAACAAGTTCCTCTTCAAAAGTCACATTGGCCGAAACCCGCATTGCATTGGCGCTGAACTGGAAACACCAAAACCGCCCGGCCGACGACCTTATCCGCAAGTGTGTTGCCTGGGCCTGGCGGGTCAAGCTGAGCCTTTCGATTGAGCGCGATTTGTTCGCCCGGCTGCGCGAGTCGGCAGAAAAAGTAGCGATCAAGGTGTTTGCTGACAACCTGCGCGACCTGCTTTTGGCCGCGCCGGCCGGCCCGCGTGTGGTGATGGGGCTTGACCCGGGCATCCGCACTGGCGTGAAAGTGGCTGTGGTCGATGCCACCGGCAAACTGGTCGACACCGCCACGGTGTTCCCGCACGAGCCGCGCAAGGACTGGGAGGGCTCGCTGCACCAGCTCGGCCTCTTGGCCCACAAACACGGCGTGAACCTGATCGCCATTGGCAACGGCACGGCCAGCCGCGAGACGGACAAACTGGCCGGTGAATTGATCAAGGCGCTGGCCGCCAGGCTGCAGATGAAGATCGACAAAGTGGTCGTTTCTGAGGCCGGCGCGTCGGTGTACAGCGCCAGCGAATTCGCCTCGACCGAAATGCCCGACGTGGATGTGAGCCTGCGAGGCGCGGCCAGCATCGCGCGGCGCCTGCAAGACCCGCTGGCCGAGCTGGTGAAGATCGACCCCAAAGCCATTGGCGTGGGCCAGTACCAGCACGACGTGAACCAGACAGATCTGGCCAAAAGCCTGGAAACCGTGGTGGAGGAC
>JANMMR010000462.1:0-1871 GCA_031373455.1 Rhodoferax sp. | reverse complement strand
CCGGCCATAGGCCGCTGCGGAGGACAGCCGCGGAGCTGAGCGCCCCGTCGGCCTGATCCCACCCCCAAACGAAGCACAAGCCTGCTACCGCACCACCGCCTGCTGCACCGCCCCTTACACAATCGCCCCAATTCTGATAACCGGCTGATGCGGTGAGTCAGGCGCGGAGTCTATTGCGCCTTGCCGCGCGCCACATCCATGATGAGGCGCGCCGACAGGTAGAGCCTGGCTTCAATCGTATCGATCAGCACGTACTCGTTGTCTGCCGTATGGCCGCCAAAGCCCTGCAGGCCAAACCGCTCCACCACCGCAGCTTTGGTTTGCAACGCGGCAAAAGCGGCGTCAGTGCCACCGCCTTCTGCCACATCATCGACGACCAACGTGCGCCCCAGTTCAGCATAAATCGACTTCGCGTGCGCGGCGAGCTGTCGATTGGCGGGTGTGACCTCCAATGGAGGCCTGCGCCGCTCAAATACGACCGTGACCTTGGACGCTGGAAGCAATTGATTCTTCGCGCGCTCGCGCACTGCGGCTTCAATGCCGTCGTAGTCGGCCACTTTGAGCACCCGCACGTCGGCAAGGGCGGTGGCGTGGGCTGGAATCACGTTGCGGTTGGCACCCGCCTGGGCCACGGTCCAGTTCAGCTTCAGGCCAGACTCGTTTTTTGACAGATCACGCATTTGCATGATTTGGTGCGACAACTCATACAACGCATTCACGCCTCGTTCAGGCGCTGCACCGGCGTGTGAGGCGCGGCCTTCGACCTTGAGCTCCACGGCCGCAATGCCGCTGGTTGCCAGGGAGATTTTGTCACTCTCGGCGCGGGATGACTCATACGACATCACCACGTCGTGCTCGGCGCCCGCGCGGGTCAATTCGGCACGCGAGCCAGGGGAACTGATTTCTTCGTCACTGTTGATCAGCACGGTCAGGGTGCCGTAATCACTGAACGACAAGGCCTTTAGCAGGGCCACGACGTGAACAATCATCGCCACGCCCTGCTTGTCGTCCGCGATGCCCAGCCCGTAAGCGCGATTGCCATCGATGCGGAACGGCTGCTTGACGCCCATGCCTTTGAGGTACACCGTGTCCATGTGGGCGATCAGCAGGATGCGCTTGGTGCCGGTGCCCTTGAACGTGGCGCGCACCATACGGCCAATTTTTTCCGGCGTGTCGACCATGCGGTAAGTGCTGGCTTCCACCGGCTCGACAAAGCTGACTTCGCCACCCAAACCTCGCAGCTTGGCCGCCAGCAAATCGGTGGCCTGCGCGATGCCTTCCAAGTCGCGGCTGCCGGTCTCGATGCTGACAAACTCCTTCAGCGTTTCCAGCAGCGGGGCTTTTTGCGCCGCCGCTGCAGCGGCCACGGCGGCGTCAGGGGCCGCATGCGCCGTCGCAGCCAGCGCCAAAGCCGCGCACAGGTGAAGCGTCCGGGCCCAGAGCACCGTCCGGCCAGCCGGTATTGAAGTTTTTGAAATGAACATTGAAATCCTTGGTTGAAAATCGAACTCGTTCCCAATTGACCTTGACCCGATCCGGCTGCGGCGGAGCCTCACCGGAAAACGGCGCGCTGCACCTGCTGCGCCAGTATCGTTGCAATTTGCAGCGGCACCAAGCGCACCCGTGGCGGGATCATGCCGACGGGGCACTCTGCTCCGCGGCTGTCCCCCGGGCCTGCGGCCCTCCTCCTTTATGCCACTGCGCAGAATGCCCCATCGACCTGATCCGGGTGGAGTTTGGAGGTGCCCAAGGATCGAGCGATGCTGCCCGCAGATGCTGCTGGCTGCACTGGATTAGGCGGCGGCACTGACGACGACGAGCTTGGGTTGAAGGAGATCCCACAAATTGCCGTAGATGTCTTTGAACACGGC
>JANMMR010000154.1:0-6304 GCA_031373455.1 Rhodoferax sp. | reverse complement strand
GCCAGAGCGGCATGCCATTGCAGATGGCCCCACATCAGCGCGTCATCCGGGTAGGTTGGAAGCCAAACATCCATGAAGTCCAGCACGGCGTCCGCATTGGCACTCTCGTACAGGCCATGCAGCACGATGTGGGCGTTGTGGCCGTTGTCCGGCCGCAGGGCGATGGCGCGTTGGGCCATCGCCAAGCCCTCGTCAACCCGGCCCAGCTCGATGCGGGCCCAACCCCGAAAAGCCATCAACCAGGCGAAGCTGTCTGGATAATGCGGCGCCATCGCTTCTGTGAAGCTGTGCCGCAGGGCATTGTGGTCAGCTTGCCCGCTGAATGCGAACAGGCCGTAGGCCCCCAGCGCAGGGGACGCGGCCAGGGCGTCAGTGGGATATAGAGTCGCGTGTTCGATGACGTTTGCCAGCGCGTCGCGCGCGCGGCCTTCGATAATGTGGGTCACCAAGCCCACGCAAGATTGCTCTCGTAGCAAGGCTTTCTGCACACAAGCCTGGGCGCGCCCAAGCGCAGCACGAGCCCGCACAGCCTGCCCATGGGCCGCCAGCACCAGCGCGGTGAGCGCGTGCGCCAGGGCGAAGTCCGGTGCTTCCGCCAAGGCGGCATCCAGGGAATTGAGCACGCCTGGCCACGCGTGCAACTGGGCGTCCACTGCCTGCTCATAGTGCCGCAGCGCCGCCTGCGATGTGACCGTCAAGTGATTGCCGAAAGTGTCTTTCATGCTTGCCTCCCGATGGTTTTTGTTGCGACCGCGACCACCCGGACTCTTTTTATTCAATCAAGCGCTGTCGCGGCTTTCCAACATCAAAACCTCGTCCAGCCTCTCATCATCACCCACTGGCTGGTGGCGCAGCCCAAAACCAGGGCACCATAGGTGGCCATCATACCGTCGCGGCCAAAAAACCAGAGTCCAAACGCACTTGCCGCCAGGCAAACTGCAAAATTAATAGCTAACTGTGACCACCACATGAGGGCTGATGGTCGTTTTGACCAAAGAAGCCGGCCCAACAGCACTGTCAAGGCCGCCACAAACACGGCGGGCGCCGCAAAATTCAGCAGGTGAATTGACACGTCCAGAGGGCCCATGGGCACAAATTTTATAATCCTGCACTTACACACATATGGCAGTCTGGGCTTTAGGCATCAACCACACCACTGCGCCGCTCGATCTGCGCGGCCGGTTTGCGTTCGCCATCGACCAGATCGAGCCCACCTTGAAGAGTTTGCGCCATGCGCTGGCGAGTCCGGAAGCGGCGATCATCTCAACTTGCAACCGCACCGAGATTTATTGCGCGGCCGACGCCGCAACCCCGGGCCCGGCGATGCAACTGGCGGTCAACAACACCGTCGACTGGCTCGCCCACGCGGGCGGCGTGTCCTCCGGCATGTTGCGCGCCCACGCCTACACCCTGCAAGACGGACCTGCCGCACGGCACGCGTTTCGGGTCGCCAGCGGGCTCGACTCCATGGTGCTCGGTGAGCCGCAAATTCTGGGGCAGATGAAAGACGCGGTTCGTGTGGCCGATGAAGCCGGCGCCTTGGGCAGCACCTTGAACCAGCTCTTCCAGCGCTCGTTTTCCGTTGCCAAAGAGGTGCGCACCGCCACCGAGATTGGCGCACATTCGATCAGCATGGCGGCCGCATCGGTGCGGCTGGCCGGGCAACTGTTTGAGGATCTCTCCAAAATCCGAGTCTTGTTTGTGGGCGCAGGCGAGATGATCGAGCTGGCCGCCACGCATTTCGCTGCCAAACACCCCCAATCCATCGCCATCGCTAACCGCACCCTGGAGCGCGGTGAACAACTCGCCAACCGCTTCGGCGCAGAGGTGATGCGCCTGGCCGATTTGCCCGACCGCCTGCACGAGTTTGACGCGGTGGTCAGTTGCACCGCTAGCACCTTGCCCATCATTGGCCTGGGCGCTGTGGAGCGTGCTATCAAGCGGCGCAAACACCGCCCGATGTTCATGGTTGACCTGGCGGTGCCGCGCGACATCGAACCCGAAGTGAAAGCCCTGGGCGACGTTTACCTCTACACCGTCGACGATCTGGCCAAGGTGGTGCAGACCGGCCAGGCCAACCGGCAGGCCGCCGTGGCGCAGGCTGAAGTGATCATTGATGCCGGCGTGCAGAGTTTCATGCGCTGGCTGGAGCAACGCCACCCGCAGACTGGCGTGGTGCCCCTGATCCAGCAATTGAATGCGCAGGCCGATGAATGGCGCGCCGCCGAGATCGGACGCGCGCGCAAATTGCTGGCGCGCGGTGAAAACATCGACCAGGTGCTGGAGGCACTCTCCCGGGGTTTGACGCAAAAGATGCTGCACGGCACCTTCGCCGAGCTGCGTGCCGGCGACAAAGAGGCGCGCGAGCGGGCCAGCCAGGCGGCACAACATTTTTTCCTGCGCAAAGAGCGTTAGCTGCGCCCTGCCCCGCGCCGGCCTTGCGCACACAGGCCGGTTTGTCTGCCACATTCACCTATGACCTCGCTTCGCTCCATGACTTTGCCGCTTCGCGTCTCGATGACCTCGCTTTGCCTCAATGATCAGACACCATGCGCCGCTGATGCGGGCTGGCTTGCGTCATTGACGCTCCCACAGAGTGAAGTCATCCAGCCGCGCAGCGGCAGATCATTCCATCATCGCGCCCCATGAAACCCTTCCTTCGCAACCGCCTCGCCCGTTTCCAGGACCGCTTGGGTGAGCTGGAGTTTCTATTGAGCCGCGAAGACATCATGCGCGACATGAAGCAGTTCCTGGCGCTGTCCCGCGAGCACACCGAGGTCGCTGCCGTCGCCTCGCGCTGGGCGCGTTACCAGCAGCGCGAGGCCGATTTGAAATCGGCCCAAGGCATGCTTGGCGACACCGACATGGCCGAGATGGCGCAGGAAGAAATCGACTCGGCCACGGCCGAGCTGGCCCAGCTCGAGGCTGAGCTGCAACGCATGCTGCTGCCCAAAGACCCCGACGACGCGCGAAGCGCGTTTCTGGAAGTGCGCGCAGGCACCGGTGGCGATGAATCGGCCCTGTTTGCCGCCGATCTCACACGCATGTACACGCGGTATTGCGAGCGCAAGGGCTGGCGCGTGGAGGTGATGAGCGAGTCGCCCAGCGAGTTGGGCGGCTACAAGGAGATTGTTTTGCACATTGAGGGCGATGGCGCTGCCAACGGCGTATACGGTCACCTCAAATTTGAGTCCGGCGGCCACCGCGTGCAACGTGTGCCCGTCACCGAAACCCAGGGCCGCATCCACACCAGTGCCTGCACGGTGGCGGTACTGGCCGAGCCAGACGAGCAGGAGGCGATCAAGATCAACCCGGCTGATTTGCGCATCGACACCTACCGCGCCAGCGGCGCCGGCGGCCAGCACATCAACAAAACCGATTCGGCCGTGCGCATCACGCACCTGCCCACCGGCATCGTGGCCGAGTGCCAGGACGGGCGCAGCCAGCACAGCAACAAGGCACAGGCGCTCAAGGTGCTCACCGCGCGCATCCATGAGAAAGACCGCTCCGAGCGTGCTGCCAAAGATGCAGCCGAACGCAAGGGCCTGATCGGCACCGGCGACCGAAGCGACCGCATCCGCACCTACAACTTCCCGCAAGGCCGGCTCACCGACCACCGCATCAACCTCACGCTGTACAAGCTGCTCACCGTGATGGAGGGTGACCTCGATGACGTGGTGCAGGCGCTGCAGGCCTATGAAGCTGCGGAGCAACTCGCGGCGCTGGAGCTGGCGTCGGTGGCCTAAGGCGGCGCCAAAAGTGGTTTTACCGAATAATTAATACCCATGTTAACACAATCTGAAAACAACGATTATTTTAGATTTAAATATATTTATTGATTATTTATTATACTTTTTTATAATATTTTTAATAGCAATAAATTCAACTAATTCGTGACTTGATATTGATTTAGTTATAGATAAAGTTTCACTTCAATTATATTAAATGACAGTTACCCAAGCCATTCAAGCCGCTTTGGCGCTGGGCGTGGCCCGTCTGGATGCCCAAGGCTTGCTGCTGCATGTTTTGGCCAGGGCATCCAACGATCGCGGCTGGTTGCTGGCGCATGGCGAAGACAGCATGGCTGACACGGCGGCAGACCGGTTCAAAACACTGGCAGCGCGCTGCGGCCTGGGCGAGCCGTTGGCCTATCTCACGGGGTGGCAGCCGTTTTACGGGCTGGAGTTGGCGGTCGACGCCCGCGTTTTGATTCCGCGCCCCGACACCGAGACGCTGGTGGATTGGGCGTTGGCGGTGATCGACCTCGGCACCGGCAGCGGTGCTGTATTGGACCTGGGCACCGGCAGCGGCGCCGTGGCCCTCGCTGTCAAACACAACCGCCCGAAATGGCGCGTGCGCGCGACAGATGCCAGCGGCGAAGCCTTGGCAGTGGCGCGGGCCAATGCGGTGCGGCTTGGGCTCGACGTGAATTTTTTCGAGGGCAACTGGTTTGACGCATTGCCCGCAGGATCGGGCCGCTTCGAGTTGATCGCCTCGAACCCACCCTATATCGCAGACCACGACACCCACTTGCCCGCACTGGCGCACGAACCTCAGCAGGCGCTGACCAGTGGTGCCGATGGCCTGGACGGCATCCGCCAGGTCATCAGCGGTGCCCCCGCCCACCTGCACGCTGGCGGCTGGCTGCTGCTGGAACATGGTTTCGACCAGGCGGCAGCGGTGCGTGACTTGCTGGCCGCATCCGGTTTCGGGCAGGTGCAATCCAGACGCGACCTGGCCGGCATAGAGCGTTGCAGCGGCGGGCAGTTCGGCTAAGCTGTCCCCTATGTTGCCCGACATCGATTCACTGGCCCTCTTCGTGCGTGCTGCCGAGTTGCGCAGCTTGACCGAGGCAGCTGACGCCGCCCACATCGGGCTGGCAGCGGCGAGCCGGCGCATCGCACTTCTGGAGCACCGCTTCAAGACCACCCTGCTGGAGCGTTCACCCAAAGGTGTTGAACTCACCCCGGCGGGCGGGGCGCTTTTGGTTCATGCCAAGGCCGTTCTGCTGGGCGTCAACCAGATGCAGGCCGAGATGAACGACCACGCCGCCGGGCGCAAGGGCAGCCTGCGGCTCCTGGCCAACACCTCGGCCATGACCGAGACACTGCCCGACGACCTGGCCAGCTTTGTGGCCGCCAACCCGGATGTGCGCCTCAAAGTCGAAGAACGCTGGAGCGCGGAGATTGTGCACACGGTGCTCGCGGGCGACGCCGATGTCGGCATCATCCTGGAGGGCCTCGCCAGTGACGGCCTCGATACCTTCCCCTACCGCAGCGACAGCCTGGCCATCGTGGCGCCGCAGGGCCATCCGCTGATCGGGCAGGTCAGCATGCGTTTTGCCGACGTGCTGGATTTCGACGTGGTGGCGCTTGAAGGCGGCTCTTCAATGATGCGTCTGCTGGCCGAGCAGGCCGCCATTGCCGAAAAAGTGCTCAAGCTGCGCATCCAGGTGCGCAGTTTCGAAGCCGTGTGCCGGATGGTGCAAGCCGGGCTGGGTGTGGGTTTGCTGCCGTTTCAGGCGGCCAGCGCCCTGGGACAGGGGCTGGGGCTGTCGGTGCGCCCGCTCGAAGAAGCCTGGGCGGTGCGCCACATGCTGGTGTGTGTGCGAAAAGACCGCACGGAAGGCACCGTCAACGCGTCTCTGAGCCGGCTGTTGAACCACCTGGTTGCCGCATCACCAGTGCCGCCGCCGCCCGCAGCCCCCAAAGCTCGGTAGTTTCCCGCACTTTGAATTTTGGCAAGGCGGGCTTGCGGTTTTGGCGATGGACGGGAGCACCTTCGCGCCTGCACAATGCCGCGTGGCAATTTCTGCCCTTTTCAATTGGAGACACCCATGACGTTTTCGACCCGGTTGATCCAGCGCGCAGCGGCTTTGTCTGCCGCTTTGGCCTGCGCCTTCACGGCAACAGTCTCGATGGCCCAGCAAAAACCGGCTGAGCTGAAAATCGCGATGACGACTTTCCTCTCCGGTCCGGCTGCTGTATTCGGCGTGCCCGGCAAGGCCGCGTTTGAGATCGCCATTGACGACATCAATGCTGCTGGCGGCGTGGGCGGCGTGAAGATCAAACCCATCTTCATCGACGAAGGCATTGGCGGCGACAAGCTGCTCTCGGAGTTTCGCCGTGTGGTGCAGGAAGAAGGTGTGAAAGTGACCATGGCGGCGATCTCCAGCGGCAGTTGCAATGCGCTGGCGCCGGTGGCCGAAGACCTCAAGGTGCTCAACGTCATGTGGGACTGCGGTACCGAGAAAATCCTGGAAAACCGCCGCTACAAATACGTGGTGCGCACCCAGGCCAACGCC
>JANMMR010000353.1:0-1828 GCA_031373455.1 Rhodoferax sp. | reverse complement strand
GCTTCAAATTAATGCCGATGGCTCGGTAGAAGGTGAAAAGATCGGGGCCAATGGCTTCACCCGCTGTGTACGCCACCCGCACCCGGCTCATGCCCAGGTTGTTGCGCAAAGAGCCGTACATCAAGAGGTTGCCCAGTGAATACTTCAAGCCGTCCAGAATCCCGACCGGTTTGCCGTCCATGCGGTCCGGGCCAACTTTTTTGGCCACGTCCATGAAGTAGTGAAACAGCTTCTGTTTGAGTTTGCCGGCGTCTTCGATGCGGATCATCACACTCGTGAGCAGGCCCTCAAACACGCGCGGCGGGCCAAAATAGTAGGTCGGGCCGACTTCCTTGAGGTCGATCATCACCGTGGCGGCGGACTCCGGGCAATTGACCACGTAGCCACACACCATCCACTGGGCGTAACTGAACATGTTTTGCCCGATCCAACCGGGCGGAAGGTAAGCCAGGATTTCGTCGGTATGTGTGATTTTGTCGAAATCCGCCCCGGCTTTGGCGCGATCCAGCAAAGCGACATGGGTATGCACCACACCCTTGGGGTTGCCGGTGGTACCAGACGTGAAAAACATCGTCGCCACATCGCCCGGCTGGCCGGCCTCGACTTGCGCGGCGTAAAACCCGGGGTGGCTGGCCACGTAGGCCGCGCCCGCTTTGATCAAATCGTCCAGGCTGGCCAGACCCGGCTCGTTGTAGTGGCGCAAGCCGCGCGGGTCGTGAAAATAAATGCGGGCCAGTTGCGGGCACTGAGGGCGAATCTCCAGCAACTTGTCGATCTGCTCCTGGTCTTCGGCAAAACCAAACTTGATTTCGGCATTGTTGATGGGAAACACGTATTCGCCCGCAGCTGCATCCGAATACAGGGGCACCGGCACTGCGCCCAGGCTCTGGATCGCCAACATGGTGGCGTACAGGCGCGGCCGGTTGGAGCCCACCAGCACCATGTGGTCGCCGCGCCGCAGACCGGCTTCGTAAAGCCCGCCGGCGAGTTGCTCAACCAGGGACTTGATGTCGGCCCAACTCAGGGCCTGCCAGATGCCGTATTCCTTCTCGCGCATGGCCGCATCCGACGGGCGCTGGGCCGCATGGGTGAGAAGCAATCGGGGAAATGTGGTTTGCATGGCGCCGATGGTAAGGAAAGGTTTGACGTTTAGTTGTCGTTCCAACGACAATTAAGGCTTATTCTGATAGGTGTTTTCCCTTCGCTGAACCCTAACTTACAGCGCCTCAATGCCTATACGCCAAGCCACCCCCAATGCCAGCCAAGACGCCCTGATTCACCGGCGACGCCCACTCACGCCCGAGGAGTTGGCCTCGATTCCCTGGTTTGCCCAGCTCAACGAAAAAGAGAAGGAGCAGGCTGCAGAAAACCTCCAGGTCGCCGAGGCCAACCCCGGTGAATACGTCTGCCGCACCGGGCGGCCCGTCACCTACTGGTTTGGCGTGCTCGATGGCCTTTTGAAAATGAGCACCGACACCGCCGATGGCCAGACCATGACGTTCACCGGCATTCCGCCGGGCGGCTGGTTTGGCGAGGGCACGCTGCTCAAGCGCGAGGCCTACCGCTACAACATCCAGACACTTCGAAAAAGCACGGTGGCTGGGCTGCATGTCGAGACGTTTCACTGGCTGCTGGACAACTCCATTGCCTTCAACCGCTTTGTCATGAACCAACTCAACGAGCGGTTGGGCCAGTTCATCGCGGCGCGGGAGATCGACCGTCTCAACAACCCGGAGGTGCGTGTGGCGCGCAGCCTGGCCACACTCTTCAACCCGGTGTTGTACCCCGGTGTGGGCGCCTTGCTGCGCATCACCCAGCAGGAGCTGGC
>JANMMR010000332.1:0-22944 GCA_031373455.1 Rhodoferax sp. | reverse complement strand
AAAGCTGGGGCGGATCACGGTGGGGAAACCCAGCGTTTTCTGCACGCGCCAGGCCTCAATCATGCTGTGGGCGATGCCGGAGCGCGCGGAGCCCAGGCCGATTTTGGTCATCGCGTCCTTGAACTTGCGACGGTCTTCGGCCTTGTCGATGGCTTCGGGCGTGGCGCCAATCAGCTCCACCGGTTTGCCAGTGGCAGCGCCCTGGTATTTGTCGAGCACGCCGTGGTGCCACAGATCCAGCGCACAGTTGAGCGCGGTTTGCCCGCCCATGGTCGGCAAAATCGCATCGGGCCGCTCTTTGGCGATGATTTTTTCAACCGTCTGCCAGGTGATGGGCTCGATGTAGGTCACGTCTGCCATGGCCGGGTCGGTCATGATCGTCGCCGGGTTACTGTTGATCAGGATGACGCGGTAACCTTCTTCGCGCAGCGCCTTGCAGGCCTGCACGCCCGAGTAATCAAACTCGCAGGCCTGGCCAATGATGATCGGACCGGCGCCGATGATGAGGATGCTCTGGATGTCGGTTCTTTTTGCCATTATTTCTTCCCTGCGGCTTGTGCTTTTGCTTGCGCCATCAAACCGGTGAAGCGGTCAAACAGGTAAGCAATGTCATGCGGCCCCGGCGACGCCTCAGGGTGGCCCTGAAAGCAAAACGCGGGTTTGTCGGTGCGCGCCAGGCCTTGCAGCGTGCCGTCAAACAGGCTGACATGGGTGGCGCGCAGGTTCGCGGGGAGCGATTTTTCATCGACCGCGAAGCCGTGGTTCTGGCTGGTGATGCTGACGCGGCCGCCGTATTTGTCGTCGGTGGTGAGGTCTTTGACCGGATGGTTGGCTTCATGGTGGCCAAATTTCATCTTGAAGGTCTTGGCGCCGGACGCCAGCGCCATGATTTGATGGCCGAGACAAATGCCAAAAACCGGAATACCGGTGTCGATCAATTCGCGGGCGGCGGCAATGGCATAGTCGCATGGCTGCGGGTCGCCCGGGCCGTTGGAGAGGAAGATGCCGTCAGGCTTGAACGCCAACGCCGCCTTCGCGCTGGTTTGGGCGGGCACCACCGTGACCTGGCAGCCGCGCTGGGCCAACATGCGCAGGATGTTGTACTTCACGCCAAAGTCATACGCCACCACGTGAAATTGCGGTTGTGTTTGTTTACCAAATCCCGGCAAACCGGTGGCCCCGGGCTGCTTCAAGCGCCATTCGGTTTCTTTCCAGTCGAAGGCTGTTTTGGCGGTGACGACTTTGGCCAAGTCCAAGCCGGCCATGTCGGGCGCGGCCTTGGCGGCGGCCACGGCCTGGTCGATGGCGGCCTGCGACACCGCCTGGCCCGGCGCCAGTGCCAGAATGCAGCCGTTTTGGGCGCCGTGCGTGCGTAAATGGCGCGTCAATTGGCGCGTGTCGAGGTTGGCGATGGAAACCGTGCCGGCGTGCCGGAGGTAGTCGCCCAAGCTTTGTGTTGAGCGGAAATTTGAAGCCAGCTGTGACAGGTCACGAATGATCAAACCGGCGGCAAAAATCTGACGCGACTCGACGTCTTGCGCGTTGGTGCCATAGTTGCCGATGTGGGGGTAGGTGAGCGTGACGATCTGCTGGCAATAACTCGGGTCGGTCAGGATTTCCTGGTAACCCGTCATCGAGGTGTTGAAAACGACTTCACCAACCGTGGAGCCGTTGGCCCCGATGGAAATGCCTTGGAAAACGGTGCCATCGGCAAGAGCCAGGATGGCTTTGGGCGCGGTGGCCTTGAGGGACAAAAGCACAGGGTTCTCCGAATTGAATGCGGGTGACCCAAACATTGACAAGCTTCAACCGGCGTCTGGCGACCAGGTGGTAACTTGAATGCTGCTGATGTGAGGTGTGGCTTGTGCGACGCTTGGGGCGGGGGGTGTGCTGAAAAGCCTCTGATTATAACTTGAACGCCCCGCTGCTCACACTCGCGTGCAGGCAAATTGCGGCGGCTGCGGCCACGTTCAAGGATTCTTCGCCGCCTGGCTGGGCAATCCGGACGGTCAGTGCCGACCGCGCCATCAATTCCGGGCTGACGCCCTGCCCTTCGTGGCCCAATACCCAGGCGCATGGGCGGGGGAAACTCTGATCGTGCACGAATTGTCCGAGGTGCGAACTGGTGGCAACCAGCGGCATCTGAAGCGCCTCCAGATCGTCAAGCGCCAGGCCTTCAAACAAATTCAGGCCAAAGTGTGCGCCCATGCCGGCTCGCAGCACTTTGGGCGACCACAGCGCCGCTGTTCCCTGAAGCGCCAACACCTGATGGAACCCGAAAGCCGCCGCACTGCGCAAAATGGAGCCCACATTGCCAGCGTCCTGAACCCGATCCAGAACAACAGTCATGGCGTCGGCCTGAATGGGTTGCTCGGGAGGCAGATCGACCACCAAACCCATTTTGGCTGGCGACTCCAGACCGCTGAGTTCCTTGAACAGCCGGTCGGGAAGCACCAGGCTTTTTGCCGCCTGGTGCGCAAAATTTGGGGCCTCCAGCGGCCAGATTGACTCTGAGAAAACGGCCATGGCCGGCTTTTGGCCACGCTCGATGGCGGCGCGACACAAATGGTCGCCTTCCACCCAGAACCGCCCCTGTTTTCGATAGGCCGTGTTGTCGTGGGCGAGACGGTGCAGCACCTTGAAAACCGGGTTGTCACGGGAGGTGATGGCGGTCACACCTGCCCCTGCGGCACCTTGCTCAGCCACGACTGCCCCCTGAATCGGCGCGCTCGAGCCACTCACTGACCGGCCTGAAACTTTTCCGGTGTTCCGGACACGGCCCATATTGTTGCAATGCCTGCATGTGCGCCAGTGTTCCGTAGCCTTTGTGGCCATCAAAGCCATACTGCGGGTAACGTTCATGAATCTGCGCGCACCAGTGATCGCGGTGGACCTTGGCGAGAATGGAGGCCGCAGAAATGGACGGTACTTTTGTGTCGCCTTTGACTATGGCTTCGGCAAGCATGTCAAGGACTGGCAGGCAGTTTCCGTCGACCAGGGTTTTGACCGGTTTGAGGCGCAAACCTGCCACCGCGCGTTGCATGGCCAGCAGAGTTGCCTGCAGGATATTCAGGCGGTCAATTTCCTCCACGCTGGCCTGCGCGATGGCAAAACACAGCGCTTTGGCCCGAATTTCGTCGAAGAGTTTTTCACGGCGCAGCGCTGTGAGCGCCTTTGAATCGGCCAGCCCTTTGATAGGGTTGTGGTCGTCCAGGATCACGGCCGCAGCGACCACGGGCCCCGCCAACGGACCGCGCCCGGCCTCGTCCACGCCAGCAGTCAGCCCTGGCGTGTCCCAAACCAGGGTGGCTTGCTCAGCCTTGAAGAACTTGCTGGATCGCATCGGTCGAAAGCTTGGCGGTGTCGCGCGTCAATTGCGTATGCAGTTCACCAAAACGCCGTTGAAGGGACTCGACCTTGCCCGGGTTGGCTATCCAGTCCAGCAATGCGCCCGCCAGCGCTTGGGGCGTGGCGGCTTCCTGTATGAACTCTGGAACTACAAAATCACGGCAAAGGATGTTCGGCAAGCTCACCCACGGCTGCAATTTTTTGCGTCGCATGATTTGCCATGACAACCAATTCATGTTGTAGGCGATCACCATGGGCCGCTTGAAAAGCGCCGCCTCAAGGGTTGCCGTACCGCTGGCGACCAGGGTGACGTCGCAGGCCGCAAGCGCCGCATGCGACTGTCCATCAAGCAACTTCAGGTGCGGCAACATACCGGCATTCTGGGCTGCCTCGGTGACCTGCGCCCGCAAAGATGCCATCACCGGAACGATGAATTGCGTATCGGGTTTAGCTTTTTTCACCAGCGCAGCAGCCTCAAAAAATCGGCCTGCCAGATACTTGATTTCAGATTGCCGGCTGCCGGGCAGGATGGCCACCACGGGTTCGCTCGCGCCGAGCCCCAGCATGGCACGGGCACCCACGCGGTCTGCCTGCTCCGGGATCAAGTGGGCCAATGGATGGCCGACATATGTCGCATCGATACCGTGTTCGCGCAACAAGTCGACCTCAAAGGGAAAGATGCACAAGACGTGCCTTGCGCTTTTGCGGATTTTCTCAACCCTGTCTGGCCGCCAGGCCCATATCGAGGGGCAAATGAAATGAACGGTTTTGACGCCGCTTGCCTGCAAGGCCTCCTCCAGATCAAGGTTGAAATCCGGTGCGTCGACACCCAGGAAAATATCCGGCTTCTGCGCCATCAGGCGCGCCTTGAGCTGCGAGCGGATGCCAACGATTTCACGGTAGTGCCGAAGAACCTCCACGTAACCCCGCACCGCGAGTTTTTCACTTGGCCACCAGGCGTCAAAGCCTTTTGCAATCATTTTTGGCCCGCCAATGCCCGCCAGCTTGGCGCCCGGCCAGCGATTGACGATGCCGCTGATCAGTGAGGCCGCCAACAGGTCGCCAGAGGCTTCGCCCGCTACCATTGCAATGCTTGGCCCCACGCCGTTTTCGCCAGGATGTTGGGCCGACAAAATCGCCGCTTACCGAACCAGGCCGCGCTGGGCAGAGATGTTCGCCAAAAAGTCGACCATCATCTTTACATCGGCGGCAACGCCGGGCTGATCAACGCCGAGCTTGGTGATTGCCAAGCACGCCTGTTCCAGCGTCAGGCCGTCCCGGTAAAGAGCGCGGTGCATCGCCTTGACAGCGGAAATCCGTTCGGGCGAGAAACCGCGCCGGCGCAGGCCTTCGAGGTTCATTGCCCTGGCGGCTGCAGGTTGTCCCTGACACATGACAAACGGCGGCAAATCTGCAAACAGCAGCGAACACATCGCTGTCATGCAATGTGCGCCAATGCGCACAAACTGGTGCACAACGGTGAAGCCACCCAAAATCGCCCAGTCATCTACCCAGACATGCCCGGCCAGCTGTGAATTGTTGGCAAAGATGGTGTGGCTCCCGACCTGGCAGTCATGGGCGAGGTGCACGTAGGCCATGATCCAGTTGTCGTTGCCCACGCGGGTGACGCCAAGATCGCCGGGTGAGCCGATGTTGAAGGTGCAAAACTCACGAATGGTGTTGCGGTCCCCAATGACCAGTTCGCAGGGTTCGCCGGCGTATTTTTTGTCTTGCGGGATGGCTCCCAGCGAACTGAATTGAAAAATGCGGTTGTCTCGGCCGATGGTGGTATGGCCCTCGATGACGCAATGCGGCCCGATGGTGGTGCCGCCAGCCACTTTGACGTGGGGACCAATCACCGTGTAGGGCCCAACGCTTACCGAAGGGTCAAGCTGGGCCAGCCTGTCAACAACGGCCGTGGCGTGAATATTGCTCAACAACGTGCTCACAATTCAAATCAGGCAATGGTGCGCATGGTGCACATCAATTCGGCCTCGCAGACCAGGCTGCCGTCAACCCTTGCCACGCCCTTGAACTTGAAAATTCCGGCTTTCATGCGTTCGAGGCTGACATCCATGACAAGCTGGTCGCCAGGCTCCACCGGCCGCTTAAAACGCGCTGCGTCTATGCCGGCAAAGTAGTACACCGTTTTGTCGTCGGGCACCACGCCCAGCGTATCAAACGCCAGCAAGGCAGCCGCCTGGGCCATCGCCTCAAGCATCAGGACACCTGGCATGACCGGGCGATGGGGAAAGTGCCCTTCGAAAAAGGGCTCGTTGATGGTGACGTTTTTCAGCGCTTTGATGCGCACACCTTTTTCGAGTTCAAGCACACGGTCGACCAGCAAGATCGGGTATCGGTGCGGTAATTTCTTCAGGATTTCGTGAATATTCATTTTGCTCATACGGGTCTTGCAGGTATTTTTTCCAGGGCGCGCAGGCGGTCACGGATGCCATGCAATTGCTTCAGTGTGGCAGCGTTTTTCTCCCATGCGTTGTTGTCGTCAATGGGAAACACGCCGGTGTAATGACCGGGTTTGGAAATTGACCTCGTCACCACGGAAGCGGCCGAGATGTGGACATTGTCGCCAATTGTGAGATGCCCCAGGACAATAGCACCACCACCAACAGTGCAATGTGCGCCAATGGTCGCACTGCCGGCCACGCCGGCGCAACCGGCCATGGCCGTATGCCTGCCAACCCGGACGTTGTGTCCTATTTGAATCAAGTTGTCGAGCTTGACGCCGTCTTCAATGACCGTGTCTTCCAGCGCCCCTCTGTCAATACAGGTGTTGGCACCAATTTCAACATCGTTCCCGATTTGCACCGCACCAAGCTGCTCGATTTTTTCCCATGTGCCGTTGTTGGGCGCAAAGCCAAACCCATCTGCGCCAACAACAACCCCGGAATGCAAAATGCAACGCGCTCCCACCACGCAGTTTTCACCAACGGTAACCCTGGATTTGAGGACGCTGTCTGCGCCGACCTTTGCGCCCCGCTCTATGACGCACAAAGGGCCCACGGTCGCCGTTGAATGCACTTGGGCGGCAGGGTCCACAACAGCGGACGCATGAATGCGGGCTGCCCCGGTATCAATTGCCGGGGTCAAATGGCGCTTCCACAATTGCGTCACGCGGGCGTAATACAAGTAGGGGTGCTCGACCACGATGCAGGCGCCCCGTGCCTGGGCCGGCTCTTTCATCTGCGGATTGACAATCACACACGCAGCCTTTGAAACCGCCAAGTCGGGGCGATAACGGGGATTGCTCAGGAAACTCAGGTCACCCGCTGTGGCGGAAATCAAAGTCGACAGGCCGACGATTGGGGTGTCTCGGTCGCCATAGAGCGTTCCGCCAAGGGCATCTACGATGGTTCCTAAACGAAACGCCACATTTCGACAGGCTCAGGCCGCTCCCGCCATGCGTTATCGGGCCGAGCCCGCGTTGAGCGCACGGATTACTTTGTCGGTGATGTCATGCTTGGGGTTGACATATACGGCCTCTTGCAAAACCAGGTCGTACTTCTCCGCTTCGGCGACGGTTTTCACAACCCGGTTGGCGCGCTCAAGGACTTGCTGCAGTTCCTCGTTTTTCCGTGAGTTCAAGTCCTCCTGAAACTCGCGTCGTTTGCGCTGGAAATCCCGGTCCAGATCGACAAGTTGTTTTTGCCGCGTAGCGCGCTGACTCTCCGACAACGTGGGCGACTCGCGCTCCAGTTTGTCAGCACTGCCCTTGAGGCTGGCACCGAGCTCCTGCAAGTCTTTTTCGCGCTTCGAGAATTCCTGTTCAAGTTTGGCCTGCGCCGCCTTGGCGGTGCTCGCTTCCTTGAAAATCCGGTCGGTATTGACAAAGCCTATGCGGAATTCCTGGGAGTGGGCGGGCAACGATGACAACGCGCCGAAAGCGGCAAATGCCAACCACCAGCGACGAAAATTGGGTTTCATTAGAACGATGTACCGATCTGGAATTGAACTGACTGGATTCTATCGCCGTTGAAGGTACGCAAGGGTTTGGCGTAAGCCAGCCGAAGCGGGCCGACAGGTGATATCCAACTGACGCCAATACCGGCGGACGACCGCAGGTCTGTCAGGGTGAATGGGTCGTTTTCGCCATAGACGTTACCCATGTCCAGAAACCCGTACATCCGCAATGTCCGGTCGTTGCCGGCGCCCGGGAAGGGAAAAAGGACTTCCGCATTGAGGTTGAATTTGCGCGTCCCGCCGATGGCGATGTCTGTTACAGGATCCCGGGGGCCCAGACTGGCCTGCTCAAATCCGCGGACAGATCCCAATCCACCGCCAAAATAATTTTTGAACAGCGGGTAAGGACGGTCGCCGGAGGCGACGCCCATTCCCACCTCGGCGTTGATGGCTGCAGTGAATTGCTTGTTGATCGGAAAATACTGCTGGTATTGGTAGGTTGCCTTGATATACCGCGCGTCGCCCCCCACACCCCACTCGCCAGACGCGCGCTGGTAGACGCCGGTTGTTGGAACTATCGCGCTGTCTCGCCGGTCGCGCCCCCATCCTATGGTCAAGGGCACAATGCTGCTGGTGTAGCCAAACTGGTTGGCATAGTTTTGGTAAGACGTGGGAAGCAAAGTCCCGGGGACAATTTCAGTCCGCTCGACGCCGATGCCAAAATAGATCGTGTCCGACTCCGTAAACGGCACACCAAATCGCAAGCTCGCACCTGAGGTTATTAATTGGTAATAACTCTGGTCCTGGTACGGGCTGGTTGTGCGGTGGTACACATCGACCGAGCGGGAAACGCCATCGGCAGTGAAATAGGGATTGGTCGTGTTGATCACAATCGTTCGATTGATCTTGCTGGTATCGACGTTGATGCCGAGGGAGTTGCCGGATCCAAACGCATTGTCCTGGCGAATGCCAAACGACAGACCCAAGCCGTCACTGCTGGAAAAATTGCCACCCAGGTTCAGGCTGCCAGTCGGCTTTTCCGACACCACAATCGTCAGGTCCACCTGATCCTGGCTTCCTGGCACCTCGCGGGTTTCAATGCCTACTTCCTTGAAGTACCCCAACCGGTCTACCCGGTCGCGTGACAATTTGATTTTGTCGGCGTCGTACCAAGACGCTTCAAACTGGCGAAATTCCCGGCGGATCACCTCGTCACGTGTTCGGGTGTTGCCAGCCACGTTAATTTGCCGCACGTAGGCCCTGCGCGCAGGTTCTGCCAGAAGTACCAGCGCCACACGGTTGTTGGCCCTGTCAATTTCAGGCCGCGCATCCACACGCGCAAACGCATAACCGAAATTGCCAAAATAGTCCGAAAACGCCTTGGTCGTCTGGTTGACCAAATCGGCGTTATAGGCCTCCCCCGGGCGGATCGCCACAAGCGACCTGAATTCGTCTTCGCGACTCAGGTAATTGCCCTGCAGCCTGACGCTCGAGACGACAAATCGCTCACCTTCCGTGATGTTGATGGTAATGGCGATGTCCCGCTTGTTGGGGGAAATGGCGACCTGAGTCGAGTCCACATTGAATTCAATGAAGCCTCGGGTCAAATAATAGGAGCGGAGGGTCTCGATGTCGGCATTGAGCTTGGTTCGCGAATAGCGGTCCGATTTGGTGTACCAGCTCAGCCAGCCACCGGTGTCGAGGTCAAACAGGTTGCGCAGTGTCGATTCGGAAAACGACTTGTTGCCCACAATCCGGATTTCATTGATTTTCGCAGGCTCGCCTTCTGTCACCGTAAACAACAGGTTCACACGGTTGCGCTCAATGGGTGTCACGGTAGTCACTACCTCCGAACCATAAAGGCTTCGGTTGATGTACTGGCGCTTGAGCTCCTGTTCAGCGCGATCAACCAAAGCAAGATCAAAAGGCCTGCCGTCGGCCAGGCCCACGTCGCGCAGTGCTTTCTTGAGAAGTTCTTTGTCAAATTCCTTGGTACCGGCGAAGTCCAGTTCGGCCAACGTAGGCCGCTCTTCGACAATGATGACCAGCACCTCACCCGTGGTTTCTAGGCGAACATCCTTGAACAGTCCCAACGCGAAAAGTGAGCGAATGGCTGACGCCCCTTTTTCGTCGTTGTAGGTGTCGCCGACCCTGACCGGAATGGAGGCAAAAATGGTGCCGGCCTCAACACGCTGAAGGCCTTCGACGCGGATGTCCCTGATCTGAAATGGTTCCACTGCCCAAGCCAGCGTGGCGATACAAATCTGCACAATGGACAGCAGCAACCTGATTCGAAACGATTTGAATAACATCTTATTTCTTAAATGGTGGATTGGCCGTCCAGTACGTCCGGTCACGTTCCGGATCTATCCAATCAAGCGGCTAAGGTCGTTGAAGATGGCAATTGACATCATCACAGCCAATACCGCGACTCCCCCGCGTTGGAGACGCTCCATCCAGGCTTCGGTAACGGCCTTTCCGGTTGCCCCCTCCCAAAGATAATACATCAGGTGCCCGCCATCTAGGACCGGCAAAGGCAGTAGATTCATGACCCCCAAGCTGACGCTGATCAGCGCCAAAAAGAGCAAGTATTGGTTTAAACCCAAACTGGCGGATTTCCCAGCGTAGTCCGCAATGGTCAAGGGGCCGCTCAGGTTTTTGAACGACGCTTCGCCAACCAGCATGCGCCCCAACATTTTGAGAGTCAGAAGCGACACTTCCCAGGTGCGGGAGATGCCCTTCCCGAGCCCGTCAACAGGGCCATATCGAACCACGGCCATCGCCGGGGGTGCCCCCACAAATGCGCCAATTCGCCCGACTGTCTGGCCATTCTCAAGCGTGGGGCGGACGCGAACATGAATCAATACAACTGACTTGTTTCGGCGAATCGTCCACAGCTGCTCGCCCGCCGCACCTGGATTGGTCGCAGTGCGAATCAACTCGCGCAACTGCTGTCCATCAACGACAGGAAGGGCTCCTACTTTAAGTACGACATCGCCCTCTCGCAGGCCAGCCTCGGCGGCAGCGCCACCAGCCATAACCTCTCCAATGACGGGTTCCGTCAGCGGGCTCGTGATCCCGATCTTCCTGAAAAGACTGGCATCAACCTCGCGCGCGCCCACCTCGCGCAGTTTCATGACAATTTCGCGGCTGCGCCCGCCAGGACCGTCTGTAACCCACAGGCTCAAATCACGTGAATCCAGAGCTCCGCGCATTGCCAACCAGCGCACGTCTTCAAATGACTGCACGGCCAGCATCTCATCGCCTTCGAGGCTTGCGCGGGTTACGAACTCACCGCCCTTCAATCCCGACCGTTCAGCCATCGATCCCGGGACCGGGCTGGCCAAAATCGGCAGGGCCTGTTCAATGCCGTTCCAATTGACGATTGCATAGAGCAGGATGGCCAACAACAAGTTGGCTGCCGGCCCGGCCACCACAATGGCAACGCGGGATCGCAGCGGCTGGGTATTGAAGGCCAGATGCCGCTCTGCCGGATCAACGGGGCCTTCACGCTCGTCGAGCATCTTCACATATCCACCCAGCGGAAACGCACCAACCACAAACTCCGTTGTTGAACCCTTGGGCGTCCAGCGCACAAGAGATTTACCGAATCCAACGGAAAAGCGGATGACTTTAACGCCACACCAACGTGCCACCTGAAAATGGCCAAACTCGTGAATGGCAATGAGCAATCCCAGTGCAAGGACAAACGCGGCAATTGTCAACATGGAGTTCTGTTCAAGTGATCAACATTGCATTTCTGAAGCAATTTCGGAAGCCACCGCCCGGCTTTCGCCATCAAGCGCCAACAAATCCGAAAGGGAATCCGGCGACTGGGGATGTACTCTCTCAAGCGTGCGGATATTGACTTCATGTATCTGGTCAAACCTGATTCTGGAGGCCAAGAATGCAGCCACAGCGATTTCATTGGCTGCATTCAGGACGGCTGTACTGCCCGAAGGGGCATCCATCACCTCCCAAGCCAATTTCAATCCTGGAAATCGATCTGCGTGGCCGCGGCTGTCCATCGCCTCAAAACTGAGTCCGCCAAGGGTGGAAAAGTTCAATGGCGCCGCGCCACATACAATGCGCTCGGGCCAGGACAGGCCATAGGCGATCGGTCCTCGCATATCGGCTGTTCCAAGTTGTGCAACCACCGAGTTGTCGATGTATTGAACCATGGAGTGAATCACACTCTGAGGGTGAATGACAACTTCAATTTGCTGCGGGGAAATGCCGAAAAGGTAGCGGGCCTCGATAACTTCCAGGGCTTTGTTCATCATCGTCGCAGAGTCCACCGATATTTTGCGCCCCATGTCCCAATTCGGATGGGCGCAGGCCTGCTCTGGCGTGACGTGGCAGAGTTGATCGGGCGTTTTTGTCCTGAAGGGTCCACCCGAAGCGGTCAGTATGATTTTGTCAATGCGGGACAACCAGGTCGACTGATTTTCCGGCAGTGACTGGAATATGGCCGAGTGTTCGCTGTCAATCGGCAACAAGGTTGCACCGCCATCCTTGACAGCCTTCAAAAACACATCCGCACCGACCACCAACGCCTCCTTGTTGGCCAGCAAGAGCCTCTTGCCCTTGCGCGCAGCCTCCATGCACGGCGCGAGGCCGGCCGCACCGACGATGGCCGCCATGACGAAGTCAACCTGCTCGTGCCCAGCCATCGCGACAATCGCATCCGGTCCCGCCAATACCCTTGTACCGAGGTTGAGGGCGCGGCACTTCTCTTCCAGTTCCCGCGCATGTAGCGCACTGGCCATTACTGCAAAATTTGGTACGTAGGTTACGCATTGCTGCAGCATCAAATCGACCTGCGTCGACGCCGTCAACGCGAAGACTTCAAAGCGGTCCGGGTGGCGCGCCACCACATCGAGCGTGCTGGAACCCACCGAACCGGTTGACCCCAAAATGGCAAGTTTTTTTCGCATACCAGACATGTGTCAAACCGAATACAACATCATTGCCAGAGGCAAAGTCGGCAGCAGGGCGTCCAATCGGTCAAGCACCCCACCGTGGCCGGGCAGCAACCCGCTGCTGTCTTTCACACCCGCACTGCGTTTGACCAATGACTCCAGAAGATCGCCGACGACGCTCATGGCCGAGAGGAACAGCACAGCCACAACTAAAAACCACCAGCCACGCTGCGCAAAATGGCTGTATATGCTCGGGCTGCCTGCGTTGAGTGCGGCGTCAACCCAGACCCATGAAAAAGCCAGCACTGTCACGCCCACCATGCCGCCCCAAACACCTTCCCAGCTTTTTCCAGGACTGATTGCCGGCGCCAACTTCCCTTTGGCTATTTTCCCGCCAAACCTTCTGCCGGCGAAATAGGCAGAAATATCAGCCACCCAAACAAGCACAAGGATGGAAAGCAGGAAGTTGATGCCGATCATGCGCGCCTGACACACGGCAAGCCAGGCAAACACCAACAGGACCACCCCCACGGCCAGTCTCAGGTGCCGGTTGATTTTGGACCAGTGCGCCACGCCAGACAGCAAGGTCCAGCCGCCAGCCAATACCCAAAATGCACCCACAAAAATCCACAGCTCCTGGTGCGGAAATGGCAAGGTCAGGAACCCCGCCCACCAGGCCACCAAACACAAGGCCAAACACACCGCGCCCGTCACAACAGCACCTGACCCCGGAAAACCGTTCAACCGTGCCCATTCCCATGCAGCCAAAGAAATCAGGACCAACGCAACCAGGTTGAACGGCAGCGCATTTGGGTAAAAAAGTGCTGGCAACAGCAGCATCAGCAAAATGACGGCGGTGATCACTCGCTGCTTGAGCATGATTTTCTTCAGGCTGACTTGAACGGCGCGGTATCGCGAGGGGCCAACTGAGCGGATGTCTGGCCAAAACGCCGCTCACGCGCGACAAAGTCCTCAATGGCTTCGTCCAGGGCGGCTTCATCAAAATCGGGCCACAGGCGCGGGCTGAAATACAGCTCTGCGTAGGCAATTTGCCACAACAGGAAATTGCTGACACGGAATTCGCCTCCCGTTCGAATCAACAAGTCCGGATCCGCCACATGAGACAGTGCAAGGCACCGGGACAAGCTGTTTTCATCAATGGGTTTGCCTTCTTTCACCAGTTTTGTGGCCGCCTGCACAATGTCCCAGCGACCGCCATAATTGAAACAAACATTCAACACAAGCTTCGAATTGCCTGCGGTGACCGCCTCGGCTTCAGCGAGACTGGCCTTCACTTTTTCAGACAGGCCAACGCGCTCGCCAACAAAACAAAGGCGCACGCCATCACGCTTTAAATCCGGCACCTCCCGAAATATGGCCAACGCCAGCAAGTCCATCAACCCGGAAACTTCTTCCTGAGGACGGTTCCAGTTCTCCGAAGAAAAGGCGAATACGGTCAATACGCCCACGCCACGCGACGCGCAGGCCTTCACGCAACGCTTGAGTGACTCCACGCCCTGTTTATGACCCGCAATCCGCGGCAAAAACCGTTTGGACGCCCACCGGCCATTGCCGTCCATCACGATCGCGATGTGGTTGGGAACGGCCAATGAAACACTCATGCGAACAGAACACCTGAATTTTCTTCGGCGTGAACAACCCGAATAGACTCGCGGGCGCAAGCGATCGGCGGATCAATCACAGCGGGAAGCCCGGTACGACTGTTCATACCGCCATGATTTCCTGTTCTTTGCCTGCAATCAATTGGTCGATGGAGATGATGTGCCGATCGGTGATTTTCTGAATGTCTGCCTCAGACCGCTTCTGGTCATCTTCCGAGGCCGATTTGTCTTTGACCAGTTTCTTGACGGCCTCATTGGCGTCGCGGCGCAAATTGCGGACCGCGATTTTTGCGCCTTCTCCTTCACCACGCACGACTTTGGTCAGTTCTTTGCGTCTCTCCTCGGTCATCACAGGCATCGGCACGCGGATCAGGTCGCCCATGGTCGCCGGATTCAGTCCAAGATCACTCTCGCGAATGGCTTTTTGAATCTTCGCACCCATGCCTTTCTCCCAAGGCTGGATGCTGATGGTGCGGGCGTCCAGAAGCGAAACATTGGCCACCTGGTTGATTGGCAGCAACGCGCCGTAGTAGTCCACCTGCAATGAATCCAGGAGCGCCGGATTCGCACGGCCGGTGCGTATTTTCGTAAGGTTGTTTTTGAAAGCAGCGATCGATTGGTCCATCTTGACTTCGACGTTCTTGCGTATCTCTTCTATCGACATAGTGAACTCCAATGAATGCCTGACTGACCCATCGGGATTTCAGGCGTAGACAAGTGTTCCTTCATCCTCGCCCATGACCACGCGCTTCAACGCGCCGAGTTTGAAGATTGAGAATACCTTGATCGGCAATTTCTGGTCCCGGCACAGGGAAAACGCCGCCGCATCCATGATGCCCAGGTTTTTTGAAATGGCTTCGTCAAATGACAATTTGGTGTAACGCGTCGCGTTCGGATCTTTCTTGGGGTCGGCGCTGTAAACACCATCGACCTTGGTCGCCTTGAGCACGATTTGCGCACCTATTTCGGCGCCGCGAAGCGCAGCGGCAGTGTCCGTTGTAAAAAACGGGTTGCCCGTGCCCGCTGCAAAAATCACCACCTTGCCCTCTTCCAGGTATTGCAAGGCTTTGGGACGAACATAGGGTTCGACGACCTGCTCGATGGCAATGGCAGACATAACGCGAGCCGTCAGGCCGGCCTTGTTCATTGTGTCGCCCAATGCCAAGGCATTCATGACTGTAGCCAACATGCCCATGTAGTCGGCTGTGGCGCGGTCCATCCCAACTGAGCCGCCCGCCACACCCCGAAAGATATTGCCCCCGCCAATGACCACGGCAACTTCAACACCCATGCGGGTGACTTCTGCGATCTCGTCAACCATGCGCACGATCGTGTCGCGGTTGATGCCGAACTGGTCGTCACCCATCAATGCTTCGCCTGACAGCTTGAGCAGTATCCGCTTGTAAGCTGGTTTGGCTGTTGGCATTGAAGTCTCCTGTTCGCGTGGGTTAGATTCCTTGATTATCGGCAACTTGTCAGGCTGCCTTTTGTGCGGCCGCCACTTGAGCCGCAACTTCAGCGGCAAAGTCGTCCACTTTCTTCTCAATGCCTTCACCCACAACGTACAGCGTAAACGCCTTGACGGTTGTGCCAGCGGCTTTGAGCATCTGTTCCACGGTAGATTTGTCGTTTTTGACGAAAGCCTGGTTGAACAAAGAGACTTCCTTCAGGTATTTTTGTACCCCACCTTCCACGCGCTTGGCAACGATTTCGGCGGACTGGACCGGTTTTCCTTCGGCAGTCGCCTTGGCCGCGTCTTCGGCAGCTTTGGCAACTGCCACCGAACGCTCTTTGGCCACCAGTTCGGCTGGTACATCTGCACTGGACAGCGCCACAGGCTTCATGGCCGCCACATGCATGGCAACGTCTTTGGCTGCGGCAACTTCACCTTCGAATTCAACCACCACCCCGATGCGGGTTCCATGCAGGTAAGTTGCCAGCTGCGCGCCTGAGGCGAAGCGCCTGAACCGGCGGAAGCTCATGTTTTCACCAATCTTGCCGATCAATCCTTTGCGCACTTCTTCGAGCGTGGGGCCAAAGCCATCTTGGGAATAGGCAAGCTGACCCAGCGCCGCGACGTCAGCCGGGTTGTGTTTGGCAACCAAGCCCACTGCGGCGTTGGCCAATGCCAGAAAGCTGTCGTTTTTGGTAACGAAGTCGGTCTCGCAATTGACTTCCAGCATGGCGCCTACAGTGCCGTCGGCAACGCTGACAACCACGCCTTCGGCTGTAATCCGGCTGGCTGCCTTGCCAGCTTTGCTGCCAAGTTTGACGCGCAGGATTTCTTCGGCTTTCTCCATGTCGCCAGCAGCTTCGGTGAGCGCACGTTTGCACTCCATCATGGGCGCGTCGGTTTTGGCGCGCAGTTCGGCGACCAAACTTGCGGTGATTGCAGCCATATTCTTCTCCTAAAACTAGATTTCTTTGTTCAATTCAATGGGGTTTCAGCCCGCAGATACCGCGCTGGCGTCCGGCTAAAAAAAAAGGGCACGAGCCCCTTTTTTACTGCCCCGTGTTGGCGCTTAAACGCCCACTCGGGGGCTGGTGTCAGGCTGCCGTCTCGTCGACTTCGACAAATTCGTCTGTGCCTTCGGCCACCACGGCTTTGACCACATCGTCCACCGCATTGGCGCGACCTTCGAGGATGGCGTCTGCAATGCCGCGGGCATACAGCATGACAGCCTTGGAAGAGTCGTCATTGCCGGGGATGACATAGTCGATGCCTTCGGGCGAGTGGTTGGAGTCAACCACGCCAATCAGCGGAATGCCCAGCTTCTTCGCCTCAAGCACGGCAATTTTGTGGTAACCGACGACGATCACGAAAATCGCGTCTGGCAAGGCGTTCATGTCCTGAATGCCGCCGATGTCTTTTTCAAGTTTTTCAATCTCGCGGGTGAACATCAACTGTTCTTTTTTGCTCATAGCGTCAAGACCGGCTTCCTGCTGGACTTTCATTTCCTTGAGGCGCTTGATGGAGGTCTTGACCGTTTTGAAATTGGTCAACATGCCACCAAGCCAGCGCTGGTCGACAAATGGCACGCCGGCGCGCTGCGCTTCGGCGGCGACGATCTCGCGGGCTTGCCGCTTGGTGCCCACCATCAAAACAGTGCCTCGGCGGGCGGTCAGCTGTTTGGCAAACTTGGCCGCGTCCTGGAACATCGGCAGCGATTTTTCCAGGTTGATGATGTGGATTTTGTTGCGATGGCCGAAGATAAACGGGGCCATCTTGGGGTTCCAGAAGCGGGTCTGGTGGCCAAAATGGACACCGGCTTCCAGCATTTCGCGCATGGTAACTGACATATTCAACTCCAAAGGTTGGGTCTAAAATCCAGCCCGCTATTGCCAGTATTTCTGTCCTTTAACCAGACAGGAAACCTGTGCAACACCTTGATGAGGCTGGTTTGCGATTCAGGATTGCAATTGTTTTGCCGGGGAAAATAAACAAGCCCACCGGCAAATTCAACTGTTCGGCCGGGGGATCCAGCAAAACCCAAAGATTATAACACGCAAGAGCTGCCGCCATGACCCCTCCACCCTTCGACACTGCAACGCCAGCCCTTCTTGATCTGCACGCCTCGCGCTCGACCATGCGGGCCGGCAAGACCAATGCTGCGGACCAGATGGAATTGGCGATAAAAGCTGCGGAATCACCCAGCAACCGGCATGTTTTTCTGAGAGCAATGTTTGAAGAGGCCAGGAAAGGCTCTTCAGCCACTGGTGTTGAACGCCTGCCGCTGGCTGGCCTTGCCATCAGCACCAAAGACCTGTTTGACCTCAAGGGCCAGACGACAGCAGCCGGTTCGACAGTTCTGAAAGGTGCGCCGCCTGCATTGACGGATTGCGCCGCTGTTGCCCGGCTCAAGGCGGCTGGCGGCGTGGTGATAGGCCGCACCAACATGGTGGAATTCGCATTCTCCGGCGTGGGCGTGAACCCGCATTTCGGCACACCGGCCAACGGCGGTTGCAGCGATTTGCCACGGGTGCCGGGTGGCTCGTCCTCGGGCGCGGCCGTTTCGGTTGCAACCGGCTCATCCTTCATCGGCCTGGGTTCCGACACCGGCGGCTCAATTCGCATCCCGGCGGCACTCAATGGCATTGTCGGATTCAAAAACACCGCGCGGCTGGTACCCATCACGGGCGCATACCCGCTGTCCTTCACCATGGACACGGTTTGCGCGCTGACCCGCAGCGTGCGCGATGCGATGCTGGCGCATGAGGTGTTGTCGGCACAACGCGTGGTCCGCAGCGATGCGCCACTGGCCAACTACCGGCTCGCCGTGGTCAAACCGCTGATGCAAGACGCCATGGACGCCACCGTTTCGCGCGCCTGGGAGCGCTCCTTGCGGCAATTGCGCGCCGCTGGCGCCCGGGTGCACGAAATTGACCTTTCTGCGCTGAACGACTTGCCAGCCATCAATGCCACTGGCGGATTTTCTCCGGCCGAAGCCTACGCCCTGCACTACCCGATGCTGGCGCAGCACGAGGGTCAATACGACCCGCGCGTGCTCGCCCGCATCATGCGCGGCTCGACCATGACAGCGCGCGAATACATCGAGCTGCAAGCCGCGAGACGGGACTGGATCGCAAATGTCGAACAGGCGCTGTCGGAGTTTGACGCCGTTGTTTCGCCCACCGTCTCCATCGTCGCGCCACCGATTGCCGACGTTGAACCCGGAGCCGGTCGTGATGGCCGGTTCTTCGAAGTCAACGGTCTGCTGCTGCGCAACACAGCAGTGGTCAATATGCTCGACGGCTGCGCAATCTCGATCCCCTGCCACGTGCCGGGCGAGTTGCCGGTTGGCCTGATGGTATGGGGCGTCGCGTTGCAAGACGACGTGGTCTTGAACATTGCGGCCCAGGTAGAAAAACTGCTGCTGACGCGTTAGCCAATCGGGCCCGCCTGAGCAGGGCCAGACCAAAATTCAAACAATGAAAATAGCAGTTATCGGCGCGGGCATCATCGGCATCACCACAGCGTGGGAGTTGGCGGCAGACGGGCATGACGTCACCGTGTTCGAGCGGCGCAGCGCGGCCGCGGAAGAATCCAGCTTCGCGAACGCCGGCGTGGTGGCTCCGGGTTACGTCACGCCTTGGGCAGCACCCGGCATGCCGTGGAAGGTATTGAGGCATTTGGCAAACCGCTACGCGCCGGTAAAAATCGGCGCTTCGCTGAGCGCCAGCGACATGGCCTGGATCGCCCGCTGGTGGCGGGCCTGCACACCGGCGCGTTACCAAGCGGCACGCGCCAGCCTGCAAAAGCTGGCGTTTTACAGCCGCGAACGCCTGCATGCGATCACCGCTGATTTGCAACTCGAATACGACCGCAGCGACGGCTACATGGTGCTGCTTCGCGCGGAATCCGACCGCAAACTGATCCAGCCCAGCCTTGATGTGCTCAAAGAGGCGGGCGTGGCGTTTCACGAACTGGATGAAAAAGGCGCTCGCCACATCGAGCCCGCACTCAGCGCTGACACAGGCCTTTTCGGCGCCATTCACCTGCCCCAGGATGAGGTCGGCAACTGCCGGCAGTTTGCACTGCTCCTCAAGAACGAATGCCAACGCGCAGGCGTGGTGTTCGAATTCAACAAAGCCATCACCCACGTGCGGCCAGTCACCACACACAAGGGTGTGGCCGTGAAACTCGCAGACGAGCCCGTCGCACGGGCCTTCAATGCGGTGGTTGTATGCGCCGGGCTCGGCGCCGGCGACCTGCTCAAGCCATTGAGCGTGAAGGTGCCGATGGCGGCTGTTTATGGCTATTCGGTCAGTGCGCCGATCCGCGAGCCGATCGACGCGCCACTGAGCGCGGTAATGGACGAACGCTACAAGGTGGCCATTTCCCGCATGGGGCAACGCGTGCGGGTGGCCGGCAGCGCCGAGCTGGGTGGCCGAGCCGACCAGCACCGCAATTCGTCGATTCAGACGCTCTACAAGGTGTTGCAAGACTGGTTCCCCGGAGCGGCCATCCAGTCCAGCGGCGTGCAGATCTGGAAGGGCGCGCGGCCCATGTTGCCCGACGGCCCGCCGGTGATTGGCCCTTGCGCGGTACCTGGCCTGTGGCTCAACCTGGGCCACGGCTCCAGCGGCTGGGCCTTGAGCTGCGGCTCCGCGCGGGCGCTGGCGGATTTGATCGGCAGCCAAACCGCTGCAATAGACCTCTCCGGTTTTGGCCAAAGCCGGTTCGCATGACGCACTGCGCAGCTTCATGACCCGCAGCACCATGACCGATTCCCTCCACTCTCCACAATATTCTTCGCAGTCTTCGCCTCAGCGTTACCCGCAAAGGGTATGGCCTTTGGCGACGCGCTTGGGCGAACCGCCACGCCGCCTTGACCTTCACAACATCGCCAACACGCGGCAGATGGAAACCGCAAACGCCGCGTTATTGCCCGCCCACACCCTGATGCAGCGGGCCGGTTTGTCCGTCGCGCGGCTGGCGCTGGCATTGAACCCGCATGCACAGACTTTCTGGATCGCCTGCGGCCCTGGCAACAACGGTGGCGACGGCCTGGAGGCCGCCAGCCATTTGCGCCAGTGGGGCAAGTCCGTTGAACTGACCTGGCTGGGCACGCCCGAGCGATGCAGCCCGGACACACGGGCCTCCTTTGAACGCGCCCGCGCCAGCGGCGTGGTGATTGCGGATGAACCGCCGGCCCGGTTTGACGCCGTTATCGACGCGCTGCTGGGCATAGGCGCGACGCCGACTGAAAAATCCACCGCAGCATCCAAACCGCGCGGCACCACCGGCCGCTTGGCCGAATGGATCACCCTGATCAACCAGCACACGGCGCCCGTGTTGGCTGTCGATTTGCCCAGCGGGCTCGATGCCGACACCGGCGTGGCCCAGCAACCTGCGGTGCGCGCGCACGCCACCTTGAGCCTCGTTTCGCTCAAACCCGGCACCTTCACGGCGCAGGGGCGCGACTGCGCCGGCGACATCTGGTTTGACCTGCTCGATTGCGACGATCTGGCCATTGCCGGCCTGCAAGCCACTGCCCGCCTGTCTGCAGCGCCGCTGCGAGCCAACCGGGCAAAAGCGCCGCATGCTTCGCACAAGGGCGAATTTGGCGATGTGGTGGTGATCGGCGGGGCACCCGGCATGACCGGCGCCGCTCTGCTTGCCGCTTCGGCGGCGTTGCACGCTGGAGGCGGCCGCGTGCTGGTCGGCCTCCTCGACGGCGGCTCGCTCACGGTTGACACTCAGCAGCCGGAGCTGATGTTCCGGCCCATTGAATCGCTGGTGTTCAGCCACGCTGTGGCTGTGTGTGGCTGCGGCGGCGGCGAGGCCGTGCGCGCGGTATTGCCACGTGTTTTGTCAACCGCTGCAACAGCTGTGTTTGATGCCGATGCACTCAACGCGATTGCGCTCGACGGCAACCTGCAAACCCAGCTTCGCCATCGCGCCGCGCGGGGCCTGTTCACCGTATTGACGCCCCACCCGCTGGAAGCCGCGCGGCTGCTGGCCTGCAGCACGGCAGAGGTTCAAGCCAACCGGCTGGAAGCCGCACAACAGCTGGCCCAGCGGTTTGCCTGCTGCGTGGTCTTGAAGGGCTCAGGCAGCGTGATCGCCATGCCTAGTCAGGTGCCGCAGATCAACCCGAGCGGCAACGCACGCCTGGCCACGGCTGGCACTGGCGATGTGTTGGCCGGGTTGCTGGGCGCGAGGCTGGTTGGTTTGCGCAACGATGACGCGGTTTTTACGGCTACTTGCGACGCGGTGTTTGACCACGGAGCGCTGGCCAACGATTGGCCCGCGAACCGCCCTTTGACGGCTGCGGCCCTGCTTCGCCACCTTTGATTCGGCCGGCGATACCGCGCGCGAATGACTACCGGTCAATTCAAAATAAAATTAATGAAGTTAATTCTCTGAAATATTATCGAAATTAAGTCACGTAAATATTAAATTTATTGCTACAATAATTTATGTAAAAATGAGTATTTTTTATTCAATTAAATAGTAAAAATACAATACTTACGAATTTTTTTCCCGGAATCAGCCGCGCCCCACAAACGGCATTTTGGTCGCCATCACGGTGTGAAACAACACATTGGCCGACAGGGGCAAATTGGCCATGTACAACACCGATTGGCCCACGATGTTGACGTCCATCAGCGGTTCAATGGCAATCTCGCCGTTGGCTTGCACCACGCCCGTGGCCATGCGCTGCGCCATCTCGGTGGCCGCGTTGCCAATGTCGATCTGCCCCACCGCAATGTTGTATTTGCGGCCGTCGAGCGATGCCGTTTTGGTGAGGCCTTGCACCGCGTGTTTGGTCGAGGTGTAGGCGATTGAATTGGGCCTTGGCGTGTGTGCCGAAATCGAGCCGTTGTTGATGATGCGGCCGCCCTGTGGCGTCTGTGCCTTCATCACGCGAAAGGCTTCCTGGATGCAATAAAACACGCCACTCAGGTTGATATCGACCACATTTTTCCATTGGGCAATGGTCAGGTCTTCCAGCGGAATGCCGGGCGCGTTCACACCGGCGTTGTTGAACACCACATCGACACGGCCAAACTTCGCCACCGTGGCGGCAAACAGCGCCTTGACGGAATCGGGGTCTGCCACGTCGGTGGGCAGGGCCAGCGCGCGTGCATTGGCACCACTGGCGGCAATCACCTCGGCCAGCGGCTCGGCTCGGCGCCCTGCCAACACCACGTTGTAGCCATCCGCCAGCAGCGCCAAAGCTGCGGCCTTGCCCACGCCGGTGCCGGCGCCGGTGACGATTGCGGTTTTTGAAACGGTTGCCATATCGACGTGCTTTCTTGATGAAGAGGTTGAAATCAGGGTTTGCGGCCGCTCTTGCGGTTGCGGCTGCCGTCTTTGTCTTTGCCCCGGATTTTGACAGCGTTCTTGCCTTTGCCAGGCGCCAAACCAGCCCGGGAACCCGGGCCGGCAGCGCCAAATCCGTTGCTATTTTTGCGGGCAGCACCTTTTTTGCCGCCGTCACGCGCCGGGCCATCGCGCAGCACGCCCTTGTCTTTCATGGCGCGGCTTTGCAGGGCTTCATCGTCCCGCACCAGGCGAAAATCGATGCGCCGGCCGTCCAGGTCAACCCGGCTCACCTGCACCCGCACGCGCGTGCCAATGGCGTATTTGATGCCCGTGCGTTCGCCGCGCAGCTCCTGGTGCATTT
>JANMMR010000307.1:0-2148 GCA_031373455.1 Rhodoferax sp. | reverse complement strand
GCGGATGTGTTCGCCCTGATCGGTGCCAATGTCCCAGAGCCCGCTGCCTTCGTCGAAATGCGCCCGCGTCACCCCGGTGTTGAACGCGATGTTGCGCCGCAGGTCAAAGCGCTCGGCCACGTGTTGCGCGTAGGCCAGTATGTCGGGTTGCGCCGCAAAACGCTCAGGCCAGCGCCATTGCTGCTGCAGGTCTTCGTCAAAGGAATACGAATACTGCATGCTCTCTACATCGCAGCGCGCGCCGGGGTAGCGGTTCCAGTACCAGACGCCGCCCACGTCGCTGCCCTTCTCGAAAGCCCGCGCCGAGAAGCCCGCCTGGCGCAGCTTGTGCAGCGCGTACAGGCCGCCAAAACCGGCACCCACGACTACCGCGTCCACCACCGCGTCCACCGCGTTCTGCATGGAACCCCGGTCCGCACCCGAGCCGCTGCGGTCTGCCGCGCGCATGGACGGGGTGGATGTTGGGTTCATCGGTTTGTCACCTTCGAATTGGCCTTATGGCATTTACCCTGAAGCTCTTAAACATTCTTAATGGTATCTTTAGGCTACTCATCAGTATATTAGGGTTTACACCAATCACCCTCACCAAGCCATGAACCCTGAAAAACCCAAGGTTTGCAGCTTCGTCCTCGTCCACGGCGGCTTTCACGGCGGCTGGTGCTGGCGCTTTGTGGCCCAGGCCAGTGGCGGCGTGAGTGTGGCCGTGCCGCCCGCAGCCATGTTCAACCTCACTGAAAAAGCGCACATCGAATTTGCAGAAGCCCACCTCACACCCCACCCGATGGGCACTTACCTGTCCAGGCTGAACCTGAAGCACCCGGTGGGCAATGGCCGCCCCGCCGTGTACGTGCAATGCACCGAGCCGGTCTTCGCCAGCCTGCAGTCATCGCGCAATTGGGTCAAAACACACGGCATGCGCACCGTGCAGATCAAGACCGGGCATGACGCGATGATTTCTGCGCCTGGGCTCCTGACTGATTTGCTGTGCGATCTGGCCGGTTGACGGCGGCTGCGGGCGCTACGTGCTGGGCTCTGATTTCGTCGCCAAACTAAACGCTATTATTTATATAGCAAACTATTGATATTTTCCGTGACTTATGTGCCAAATATTCTTCAAATCTTGCGAATTTGAGCCTGGAATTGAATTTTGTTAACATGGGTGTTAACAGTTGTCAATTGCGTTTGTTTCCTTGGCCACCGCACGGCGACCGGGCAATGCGCGTCAACTTGCGAGTTGGGAGCGATGGGACAAATCTGCTGGGCCGTGTTGGTAGGCTGGGCTCGACCGGCCGCCATCCTGCGGCGCTCAATTTCGGGTGAACGTAATACGGCGATTAATGACTTTGGCGACCAGCTGCTATTTGGATGTCCGACCAGACGCCTGGTACGGTTGTCGCAGCGATACTTGTCACTGGCACACGGGAATGGGTTGGCGCCAGTAAAGTGGGCTTTTGAAGGCGTTGTCTGGCATTCAGATCATCCTTAAATGCCTCTTCTGTTTCTGGGGATGGAGTCCCAACCTTCGAGCGAGGCTGACGTGTTCGAATCCAATCGGGTTACGGTTACAGCACTTGGCGCCAGGCCAATGAGATCGACATGCGAGTGGTCTGAAAGATTTTCCGGGAATACCACCAGACATCTTCCTGGTCCTTTGCTAGAAGGATAAAGAATCCCTTCATAGCCTGCAGCTTTGATCAACTCGGCCATGGTCTGGCTTGGCGCGGGAATGCCGAATTGCATGGGCCAAATTCTCCAGTTGTTTTTCACGATCGCAGAGTGCAATTGCTGGCCGTTCTGAATCATGATTTTGTTGCTGTCGCTGATCTTGAGCCTCTTGGCGAGCTGCGCCGCCTCTTTCGGTACTTTTATGTTGCGGAAAATTCTGCCGACCGAATTCAGCGTAACGAATGTCGTCATGTCAAAGACATTTTCGATTCGTCCGTTCAGAAAGATCGTTGTGTGCCCTACTGCATGTTCCAGCGCCAACTCGTCGGGCTTCAGCCCTTCTCTTCGATCAGTACTGGCGAGCTGAAATTTTTCTCGGTAGGCGGTTTCGAAGTCTTCAGCCAAGTAAAGCGCTGGCCAAGGGTCGAGCGTGTTGTCATCGAGCTCAAAACCCGCATTGAAACGACCCCCTTCGGATTGAAG
>JANMMR010000285.1:0-4545 GCA_031373455.1 Rhodoferax sp. | reverse complement strand
GTTGCCCATGGCCGACTGGCAAGCCATGGCCGACCGCCTGAGTGCGGCAGGCATTGAATTCATCATCAAGCCCTATGTGCGCTTTGCCGGCGAGGTGGGTGAACAGGCCACCATGTTTTTTCTGGACCCGAGTGGCAACGCGCTGGAGTTCAAGTCGTTCAAGGACTTGAGCTCCCTTTTTGCCAAATAGCTGCCAAATAATCGCTTGGCAGGGCAAAGGCCTAGCGCAGGCGCCGGGGTGAGACGGCCTCGGGCCTGAGCCCTTCGCGCTGCAATTCTTCCGGCAGCGCCACAGCCCGGATCAATGCGTCCGCCAGCGCGCTGGCCCCCGCCGCGCTCTGGATGCCGTAACCGCCCTGCGCGGCCAGCCAGAAAAATCCGGGCGTCGCGCCGTCAAATCCGATGACGATTTCGCCATCTGACACAAAAGACCGCAAGCCCGCCCAGGTGCTGGTCGGCCGGCGAATTTGCAGCAGGGTGGCCACTTCGATCGCGTAGATGCCCTTGGCGATGTCAAGCTCTTCGGGCACCACGTCGTGCGGGTGGGTCGGGTCCGCGTTGGCGGGTGAGCCCAAAAACTGGCCAGCATCAGGCTTGAAATAATAGGTTTCAGCCAGATCCGACACCACCGGCCAGGCTGAGGCATCCAGGCCATCCGGGACTTTGAACGTGAAGGCACTGCGGCGGTGGGGCACAAGGCCAATCAGCTTGGCGCCGAATATCAAGGCGATTTCATCGGCCCAGGCGCCCGCAGCGTTCACCACGGTCGTTGCCTGCATCGCGGTGCCATCGCTGAACTGCAGGTGCCAATTTTGGCCTTCGTGCCGGGCTTGCGTGAGTGTCGCGCTGGTGGTCAGCTCACAGCCGCGCGCTTGGCCATGCTGTCGAAATCCGCGCAAAAAGCCTTGGTGCAGGGCGTGAACGTCCAGGTCCATCGCATCCGGGTCCAGCAGCGACGCCAGCACTCCTTCAGGCCGCAAGCAGGGCACCAGCGCCAAAGTCTCGGCGGCGTTGAGGGACTGCAGGTTGGGGCAGGTCGGAGCCAATTCGGCGCGGGTGGCATCGAGTTGCGCTTGTTGACCGTGTGAGGCCAGGTACAAAGCACCGCGCGGCGAGACAATGGGGGTGGTGGTGAACCCGGCCGGGGGATGCTGGTAGAAACGGCGGCTCGCGCGCGTCAAGGCGCGCACCATCGGCGGCCCGTAACTCTCCATGAACATTGCGGCCGAGCGCCCGGTGGAGTGGTAACCGGGCTGGCTTTCGCGTTCGATCAACACCACGCGGCAATGCTCGGCCAGTCGCCACGCGAGTGACGAGCCCGCGATGCCGGCACCGAAGATGGCCACGTCAAAGGTTTGTGCCATTACCCAACAGCGTCAAGCGGCCAGCGACGCGATGACGCCGCCGCCCAAGCAGACTTCGCCCGCGTACAACACGGCAGACTGCCCCGGCGTGACGGCCCACTGCGGCTCGGGAAAACTCAGGGAAAAATGGTCGTTGTGCACCGCCGTGAGTTGCGTCAGTGCATCGACCTGCCGGTAGCGGTTTTTCGAGGTGTAGCTGCCCGGCAAAGGTGCCGCGCCGGCAACCCAGCTCGCGTCCTGCGCCTGCAAGGCAGGCGACAACAACCACGGGTGCCCGTGCCCTTGCACCACCCACAAGGTGTTGGTCGCCATGTCTTTGCGCGCCACAAACCACGGCGCGTGGTCGCCACCGCCGCGTTGCGCACCTTTGGCCCGCACGCCGCCAATGCCGATTCCTTGACGCTGACCCAATGTGTAAAAACTCAGCCCCACATGTTGACCCAACACACGGCCTTTTTCGTCCTTGATCGGCCCCGGCTCTTTGGCGATGTAACGGTTCAAAAAATCACGAAACGGCCGCTCGCCGATGAAACAGATACCGGTTGAGTCTTTCTTTTTCGCGTTTGGCAGGCCAATCTCCAGCGCGATCTGGCGCACCTCGGTCTTGTGCAATTCACCCACCGGGAACAGCGTTTTGGACAACTGCGCCTGGTTCAGCCGGTGCAAAAAATAACTTTGGTCTTTGCTGGCGTCCAGGCCCTTGAGCAGCTCGTGTCTGCCGGTTTGTGTATTCAGGCGAACCCGGGCGTAATGCCCCGTTGCAATTTTTTCAGCGCCCAGGCGCACGGCGTGGTCCAGGAAGGCCTTGAACTTGATCTCGGCGTTGCACAAGATGTCGGGGTTGGGCGTGCGGCCCGCCTTGTACTCGCGCAGGAACTCGGCGAACACACGGTCTTTGTAATCGGCGGCGAAGTTGACGTGCTCGATCTCGATGCCCAGCACGTCGGCCACGGCAGCAGCGTCCACGAAGTCTTCATTGGAGGCGCAATACCCCGGGTCGTCGTCCCCCGAGCCCGCAGGGCGGTCGTCATCTTCCCAGTTCTTCATGAAGATGCCGACCACCTCGTGGCCCTGCTTTTTGAGCAACCAGGCGGTGACCGCAGAGTCCACGCCCCCGCTCAAGCCCACCACCACGCGCTGTTTCAATGCCATGGGTGGGATTATCCCAGCCAACCCCGGTACCACGTTGGCGCAAGCGGTATGCTTGGGCAAAGGAATTTGCCGATGACGAAATTAGACCCCCAATGGCTCGACCGCATGTACAACAACCGCGCCCTCGTGCCGGACCACGCCAACCACCTGGTGCAGTGGGCCGAAGCCTCCGAGGAAGCGCGTGAAGCCCACCCCAACCACTGCGACATTGCCTATGGCGACGATGCCACGGAACAGCTGGATCTGTTTCCGGCTTCCGCGAACGTGGGCGCCAGCAAAAAAGGTGCGCCGGTGGTGGTGTTCATTCACGGCGGGTACTGGCGATCGCTGGACAAATCTGACCATTCCTTCATCGCACCGGCGTTCAGCAACCAGGGCGCCTGTGTGGTGGTGCCCAACTACGCGTTGTGCCCGGCCGTCACCGTCCCGCAGATCGTGATGCAGATGGTCAAGGCGCTGGCCTGGGTGAACCGCCACATTGCCCGTTACGGCGGTGACCCGCGCCGCATCACCGTGATTGGCCACTCCGCCGGCGGGCATTTGGCGGCCATGCTGCTGGCCTGCGCCTGGCCGGTTTACGGCGAGGACCTGCCGGCTGATCTGGTCAAAGGCGCGGTGTCCATCTCCGGCCTGTATGACCTGGAGCCCATCCTGCACACGCCGTTTTTGCAGGACTCGCTGCGGCTCACGCCTGAGCAGGTGCAGCGCTCGAGCCCGGCCCGGATGCCGCGCCCGAGCCACGGCCGGCTCTACACCCTGGCTGGCGCCGATGAAAGTGCCGAGTTTTTGCGCCACAACCAGATGATCCAGACGGCCTGGGGTAAAAAAACCGTGTCGGTGTGCGAGATCGTGCCTGGCCGCAACCACTTCAGTGTGCTCGAAGACTTGACGGCACCTTGGCAGCGCCTGCATCAGCTCGCCAGCCAGATGGTTTTCAGTGCCAATGGCGAATAAAGCGGTGGCGGCGGTAGCGGACGTGGCGGGCAATGATCTCGCGGATAAGCTGGTGGATGGTCTGGTAGATGTTCTGGTAATAGGCGGTGGCAACGCGGCCCTGTGCGCAGCCCTGATGGCGCGCGAGGCGGGCGCGAGTGTGTTGATGCTCGAAGCCGCGCCGCGTGAGTGGCGGGGCGGCAATTCCGTCCACACGCGCAACCTGCGTTGCATGCACGAAGCGCCGCAAGACGTGCTCACGGGCGCCTACCCGGAAGAAGAGTTTTGGCAAGACCTGAAAGCCGTGACCGGCGGGCAGACCAACGAAGCCTTGGCGCGCCTGGTGATCCGCTCGTCGGCCCACTGCCGCGACTGGATGCGCCACCACGGCGTTTTCTTCCAGCCCTCGCTCTCGGGCACGTTGCACCTCTCGCGCACCAACGCGTTTTTCATGGGCGGCGGCAAGGCGCTGGTGAACGCGTATTACCGCAGCGCTGAAAAACTGGGCGTGCAGATTCGCTACAACGCGCCGGTGGACCGGCTCGAATTGCAAGGCGGCGAGTTTGTTGCGGCATGGGCCGGCAACGAACGCATCACCGCCAAAACCTGTGTGCTCGCGGCCGGCGGTTTTGAGTCCAACCTCGCCTGGCTGCGCGAAGCCTGGGGCCAGAATGCCGCAGGGGAATGGCCGGCCGACAACTTCCTGATCCGCGGCACTCGTTTCAACCAGGGTGTGTTGCTCAAACACCTGCTTGACGCCGGCGCAGACCGCATCGGCGACCCGACGCAGGCGCACATGGTGGCCATCGACGCGCGCGCCCCCCTGTACGACGGCGGCATCTGCACGCGCATCGACTGCGTTTCGCTCGGCGTCGTTGTCAATACCGAGGCCAAGCGCTTTTACGACGAGGGTGAGGACTTCTGGCCCAAGCGCTATGCCATTTGGGGGCGCCTGGTGGCGCAGCAGCCGGGGCAGGTGGCGTATTCGATCATCGACGCGAAGGCCGCCGGGCGTTTCATGCCGCCGGTGTTTCCGGGTGTGAAGGCCGACACCTTGCCGGAGCTGGCGCGGCAACTCGGGCTCGACGCAGCCACC
>JANMMR010000274.1:0-1973 GCA_031373455.1 Rhodoferax sp. | reverse complement strand
CACGCTTGTTCTGACGTGGTCTACAGCGAGCAGGCGCACTACGCCGACATGATCCTGCCAGACGCCAGCTACATGGAGCGCTGGGGCTTTGATGTGCGCAACAACATGGAGCTGCGCGACTACGTCACCCTGCGCCAGCCGATGGTGCCGCCACCGGGCGAGTGTGTGAGTTTTGTCGATTCAATGATCGAGATCGGCAAACGCATCAGCCCCAAAACCGCGCAGTACTTCCAGTTCAAAGACCATGAAGAGTGGCTCAAACTGCGCAGCAAGGGCCTGACCGCCCGCGTTGGCGAAGACGGCTGGGCTTACATGGTGAAGAACGGCGTCTGGCAAGACATGAGCAAGCCCAAGTATTACGACCTGTACAACTGGGACGTATCCGCTGCGGACCTGACAGACAGCCGCGTTGATGCCGCCACACAAATCATTTACAAAAAAGCCGCCAACGGCACCGAGAGCAAAGTCGGCCTGATGGTCGACGGCAAAGCGCGACGCGGCTTTTTGACACCCGACCGGAAGTTCTCCATCTTCCACCAGGACATTCTGGACGCCGGCAAACAGGTCGGCTTCAAGGACAGCGGCATGCCCGAGTTCTTCCCGGTGGAAAGCTTCGTGATGATGAAGCCCAACCACCTGCATCTGGTCACCTTCAAGTGGAACGTGCACACCCAGGGCCGCACCGCCAGCCAGAAATACCTGAGCGAAATCGTGCACCACAACCCGATGTGGATCAACACCGAGACCGCCCGGCAATACGGCATCAAAACCGGCGACCTCGTGGAGCTTTCCACCTTCCGCCCGTATGGCCACGACATGAAAAACGGCGGCGACCCGGTGGGCAAAGCCGTCATCACCGCGTATGTCACCGAAGGCATTCACCCGCGTGTGCTGGCGGTGAGCAATTCACTCGGCAATTTGTGGCATGGCCGTGCCGCCAATGCCCGCAAAGGCAGCGTCAACACACCCAATGTCGGGCTGGACCAAAGCGGCCTGTTGGCCGACCAGGACCTGGACGAAGACATCTGGTGGGACCCGCGCAATGGCGGCGTGGGTGCGGGTTACAACGTCAACGCCATCTTGCCGATTCAAAGCGCGCCGCTGGTGGGCATGCAGGGCTGGTTTGACACCGTGTGTTCGATTCGGGCCATTTGAATTTTACTATTATATTTATAGCAAACTATTCAATAAGTTCCTGACTTAACGGTTGAAAATATTGGTTTTTTGGAAAATCTGGCCGATTTTCTCAAATAATTAACATAGATGTTAACATTTGACCTGGGATGCCCCCAACGCCCTTTGCCGCCATGCCAGCAGCGCCCCCAGCCACAAGGCCGCTGCGCTGAAAACCAGGCCACGCTCCAGGCCGCCGGGGCCGTCAGAAATCCAGCCCGTGAAAGACGGGCCGACGATCTGTCCGGCCGCAAACACGACCGTGAAGCTGCTGATACCTGCCGCCCAACTGGTCTGCGGCAGGTTGTGCCGCACCAGCACCGTGGTCGACGCCACGACGGACAAAAACACCGCGCCAAACAGCACACCTGAAGCGAGCAACCAGCCGGGTTTGCTCGTGAGCGCCGGCATCGCGGTGGCAAAACCGAGCAGCAGATTCAAAATCGCCAGCGTTTCGCCACCCTTGAAACGGTCCAGCAGACCGGCCCACAGGCGGCTGGAGCCCAACACAGCCACACCGAGCAGGCTGTAAAACAGGGTCACAAAGCCAGCGCTGGCGCCCTGCTGGCGGATCAAGGCGATCACGAAGGTCATGTAGCCGATGTAACCCACGCCAAACAGGAAATACCCCGCCAGCGAAAAACGGAAATCGCGCGACCGAAAGGCGTGTTCGGTCGGCTGCGGGCCTTTCGCTGCGGCGGATTTGTTTGCGCCCGCGTTGGCGTTGCCCGCGCCGGTGCTCTGGGCCATTCGGTCCATCACCCGCGCCGGCCAGATCAGGACCAGCGTTCCCGCCACAC
>JANMMR010000219.1:0-3587 GCA_031373455.1 Rhodoferax sp. | reverse complement strand
AACTGAACACACTCAACCCGCCCTCATTCAAACTGAATTTCGCAATCTACGGCAATCGCCGTCAATTTTTCACGGATGCGCGCGCTGGCCTCGGTTGCCGCGTCGCCGGAAACCCGGATTACCGCCACTGCGCCGTGCGTGCGCTCTTGCGCGTTGACCGTCACGTCGCGCCCCGGCAGAACGCCGTCCAGCACCTCGGCCAGTTTGGTTTCTATCGCGCGCAACCGCAACGCGGGTTTGAATATCTTGCCAATCGCCGTCATCGGCAAGACTTCCAGAATAGTGACGCGTTTGGGCACAGCCGGGCGCTCATAGACTTGCGGGCCCACCTCGGCCAGCAATCCTGCGGCGTCTGCCAAATGGCCCGGCTTGAGCGTGACGAAGGCCACCGGCAATTCACCCGCGTAGGCATCGGGCTCACTCACGACGGCACACATCAAAACTGCGGGATGTGCGAGAAACGCTTCTTCCACGAGGCCCGGATCGATGTTGTGTGAGCCGCGGATAATCACATCTTTGGCGCGCCCGGTGATGAACACACGCCCCTGAGCGTCGATATGGCCCAGGTCGCCCGAGATGAGCCAATGGTTACCGTTGGGCAGCGTCTCGAACATGCCCGCGTCACGCGCAGAGTCGCTGTAGCCGGGGCTCACGTGCGGGCCACGGATCACCACGACGCCGGTTTCACCGTCGCCGCAGTCCTCGGAGAGCCGCACCTCGCCGCTTTGCCAGCGCACCACGCGCACCTGCGTGAAAGGCAGACGCAAACCCACCGAGCCGGGCACGCGCGGCGCTGAAACCGGCTCGATGCAAACCAGGCCCGCGCTTTCCGTCATGCCCAGGATGTTGCGCACAGGAATATTGAGCTTGCGTTCAAACTGCGCTGCCAATCCACTGGGCAAGGGCGAACCCCCGGTGTAGGCGACTTTCACACCCGTGATGTCTGCGTCCACCGGCAAGCCGAGCAAAGTCGACAACACCGTGGGCACTGCCGCCAACGCCGTGACACCTTCGCGCTCGCAAAATTTCCAGTAGTTCTTGACGAACGCGGCATTGCGCATGCCACTCACGGTGGGCAATATTTGTGTGCCGCCTACCGACAACACCGACAGGCCATAAACAAATGCGCCCGCCACGTGAAACAGCGGAAAGCCGTTGATCTCGACGGTGTTTTCATCAAACCCGTAAAACCGGGGCGCAAGCGTACTGGTAAACACTTCGTTGCCGTGAGTATGCAGCGCCAGTTTCGGAGCGCCGGTGGTGCCACCGGTGTGAAAGCATGCGGCAACACGCTCCGAGTTATATAGCATTTCATGCCCATAGCTCGAGACCTGCAGGCTCAATTGGTCTTGAAAAACAGGAATTCCCGGCACATCGCGCGAAGGATCCGACCCGGCCCGAATCTGCAACACGGGCAGCCCACACAATGCTACGACCTGCTCCACAACGGGCCACAAATTCAATTCATCGTTCGGCCCAAGCGCGACGATCACTTTCGCCTTCGACGCCTTGAGAAGCGCCACGATGTGCCCGGGTTGCAGTAGGTAGTTGATCGGGCAGGCGCGGCCCGCCAGCTGCGCTCCCCACAACGCGAATTGCGTTTCGGGAAGATTGGTCGCAAGGATCGCCACCGCGTCATCCGGCCCCACGCCCATCGCGTGAAACAGATTGGCGGCCTGGCTGATCTGCGCGACCAACTGCGCATAAGTCACGCGGCGCGGCGGCGTCGCCATGTCACCATCTGGCAGATAGCGAAACGCATCCCGCGCTGGGAAAAGCTGCGCGGCGCGGCTGATCAACTCATAGGTTGTGCGCGCGGGCACAACCGCTTTGAGGGGCTTTGACTCCAACGCTTCGATGTCGGCAAGCGTTGAAATCAGCTTCATGCAGTGGTTGTCAACGCCAATAGCCGCATGGCGTTTTCTTTCAGGATCAGCGGCTTCACGTCGTCCTTGAATCCCGCGACTTCAAAGTCGGCCATCCTGCGGTCGGGGGTGATGAGCGGGTAGTCGCTGCCAAACAGGATGCGGTCTTTCAGGAGCGTGTTGGCGTACTGGATCAATTGCGGCGCGAAATATTTGGGGCTCCAGCCGGAGAGATCAATCCAGATGTTGGGCTTGTGCAACGCGAGCGAAATCGCTTCGTCCTGCCACGGCCAGCTGGGGTGCGCCACCACGATCTGCATGTCAGGGAAGGCAATGGCCACGTCTTCGAGCAGCATCGGGTTGCTGTTTTGCAGGCGCAGCCCGCCGCCGCAACGCATGCCGCTGCCGATGCCGCTGTGGCCGCTGTGGAAGATGGCCGGCAGTTTGTATTCGTTGATGACTTCGTAGATCGGCCAGGCCATCTTGTCAGCCGGCAAAAAGCCCTGCACCGTCGGGTGGAACTTGAAGCCTTTGACGTTGTGGTTTTCCACCAGACGGCGCGCTTCACGGCCACCCATCTTGCCTTTGTGCGGGTCGATGGAGCCGAAGGCGATCATGATGTCGCTGTTGGCGGCGGCTGCGTCGGCGATCTCTTCGTTGGTGATGCGCGCGCGGCCCATTTGTGATTCGGCGTCCACCGTGAAGTTGACGAAGCCGATTTTTTTCTCGCGGTAATAGGCAATCGTCTCGTCCATGGTCGGGCGTTTGCTGTTGCGAAAGTATTTGTCGGCGGCGCGGTCGTATTCCTCGCCGTAGTTGTCAAACGGGTTGCGGCACGACACCTCCAGGTGGGTGTGCGTGTCGATGGCGATGAGGTTTTGGGTGTCCATGGATTTCTACCAAACTAATACAGCAAACAAGTTACCTGCCGCTCAAACCGGCAATCACTTGGGTTTCATCATTTTCTTGATCTCTTCCATGTGCTCACCCGCGCGTTTGGTGATGCTGGCCATGGAATCAGCCTGTGATTTGCGGGCCATGTCGGCCAGGTCTTTCACATCGGCAACGGCTTTGGCGTAGGCCTTCTTGACAATGTCAGCCTGCTTGGCCGGGTCACCCGCGCTGCCGGCAAGGCTTTTGGTCGTGGCCTGGATTTCCTGCATGGCGGCGCTGAGCATTTCGGCCTGTTTGCGCCCCATGGCCTGCATGGCCTCGAGCGCCGCCTTGTTCGAGGCGACCACGGCTTCGATGTCTTTGCGGCGCGCTTCGATGATGGCGGTCATGTCAACGCCGGGCACCTTGAATTGCTCCAGCATTTTGGTGACATCGCCAAACGGGTTCTGCGGGGTGTTTGCCATGGAAGTCTCCTTCAGTTAGGGAGGTTGAAAAACCAGCCCAGTTTACGACTTCAAGCCCGCGTCTCGAAAACACCGAGCTTTTGATGCAGCGGTGTTTCATCGGCCATGAACAGGAAGGCGGGTTTGCTGGCGTACGGGTTGGCCAGGCTGATTGGCGTGTAGCCGGGCGCGCAGCAGGTGTCGGCCTCGGCCATGTTGAAGGTTTTCTCTTCGACCTTCACTATGGCGCCGCCTTCGATCACGTGGAGCACCGTGGCCGGGCTGCGTGCAGGCAATTGGAGCGTTTGGCCGGGGCGCAGCATCAGGGCGTAAAAGCCCAAAATGTTCTCCGCGTGGCCGCCGGTTTCGGGGTTGCTGTAGGTGA
>JANMMR010000177.1:0-2691 GCA_031373455.1 Rhodoferax sp. | reverse complement strand
CGGCCGGCTTCGCGCAAGGCCGGCCAGCTTTGCGGCGCGCCCAGCAGTTTGACCACCGCCTGGGCCAACGCTGCAGCGTCACCAGCCTTGAACAAAACCCCGGTCTGCCCGTCTCGGATCAACTCTTTGTGCCCACCCACGTCGGACGCCACCAGAAGCCGGCCCTGCGCCATGGCTTCCAACGGTTTCAATGGCGTAACCAGCTCTGTCAGGCGCATGGAGTGGCGTGGATAAGCCAATACGTCGACCAAATCGTAATAACGCTGCACTTCGGAATGCGCAACCCGCCCGGTGAAAACCACCTTGTCGGCAATACCCAGGCGTTGCGCCTGCGCCTTGAGGGCTTGGTCTTGCGGGCCACCGCCCACCAGCAGTACCCGCACTTCCGGGCGAGCAGCCAGGATGGCAGGCATCGCATCGAGCAGCAGATCCAGCCCCTCATACGCGTAAAACGAGCCGATGAACCCGACAACGCTGGCGTCTTCCAGGCCCAGCGAGCGCTTGAGCGCCTCGTCGGGCTGGCCGCCGGGTTCAAACGAGTCGATATCAACCGCGTTGGGGATCACCGTGATTTTGGTCGACGCTACACCGCGCTGGGCCATGTCGGCACGCAGGCCTTCGCAAATGGTGAAGAGGTGGTCAGCGCGCTTGATCGCGCGGGTTTCGAGCCAACGGGTCAACTTGTAGCGCACGCTGCCTTCGGTAGTGGTGCCGTGGTCCACCGCAGCGTCTTCCCAAAATGCCCGGATTTCGTAAACCACCGGAATGCCCAGCCGCTTGCCCACGCGAAGCGCCGGAATCGCATTGAGCACGGGCGAGTGGGCGTGCAGGATATCGGGGCGCACCTGTTCGGCGACTTGCTGCAAGCGTCGCTCCAGTTGCCGCATCAGGGCAAATTGGGCAAAACCTGGCAGGTGTTTACCGGGCGCCGGGAGGGTGCGGAAAAAGTGCCAGCCATCGACCTCTTCGTCCGCGCCCTGCCCGCCCGAATGTTTGGGGCTGGTCAGGTGAAACGTCTGCCAGCCGAGTTTGCGCTGCTCCCGCAAAATCGAGAGCGTCCGGAAGGTGTACCCGCTGTGTAAAGGAATCGAGTGGTCCAGTACGTGCAGGATGCGCAGGCTCATAGCGAGGCGCTGGCGGCTTCCGGCGCCTTGACAATGCCAGGGCTGGAATCGCCACCGTCAACCACCTGGCGCAAAAACGCCTCGAACATCAGCAATGTCCACAAGGCGGCGCTGTAATCGCTCGCGCCGGACTGATGGGCTTCGACAAGGTGGCGCAAATAGGTCTGGTTGAACCAACCCGTGCTTTGCAAACGCTCGCCCAAGACCGCGTCACGGACGCGCTGGCGCAAGGGGCCGCGGAACCAGCGCGCCAGTGGCACCGAAAACCCCATTTTGGGGCGGTAAAGCACATCACGGGGCAAATGGGGCTCCATGGCCTTCTTGAAAATGTACTTGCCTTCTTGCCCACGGATTTTCAAATTCGACGGCAGGCTGGCCAGCCACTCGACCAGCTCATGGTCCATCAGCGGCTCACGCACCTCCAGTGAATGCGCCATGCTTGCGCGGTCTACCTTGGTGTTGATGTCGCCCACCAGGTAGGTCTTGAGGTCGAGGTATTGAATCTGGGCCAGCGGGTCGTCAGACGTACATTGATCAGCGTGGCGGTTGAAAACCTCCTGCGCGCTGTACCCCGCCAGTTCGTTTTGAAAACGCGCGCTGAACATGGCATTGCGCATGGGGCCGCGCAGGATGGATACCGAATGGAAGTAGGCCTCCACTGAATTGCGCGCCAGCCCCTCAAAGGTGGTCTTGGCACGAAACATCCTCGGAGCCCAATCGGCTTTGGGGTACAGCTTGCCCAGCGTGCCAAAAACCGGCTTGCGTACGCCATGCGGCAACCGAGAGCGCATGCTCTCTTCCATCAGGTGCATGCGGTAACGCCGGTAGCCGCCCATGGCTTCGTCGCCGCCATCGCCGGAGAGGGCAACCGTGACGTGTTTTCGGGCCAGCTGGCAGACCCGGTAGGTCGGGATGGCCGAGCTGTCGGCGTAGGGCTCGTCGTACAGGCGGGCCAGCGTGTCAATCAGGTCGAAGTCGTCGCTCTTGACGGTTTCCACCCGGTGGTTGGTGTGGTAGCGGTCGGCCACCATCTGCGCAAACTCTGACTCGTTGAACGCCGGGTCGTCAAAAGCGATCGAGCAGGTATTGACGGGCTCGGCGCTCAGGCCAGCCATTGTCGCCACCACGGCGCTGCTGTCTACACCTCCCGAGAGGAATGCGCCGAGCGGAACCTCGGAAATCAGGCGCAAGCGCACCGACTCCTTGAGGCGCTCCACCAGCTCGGCTTGGGCATCGGCCTCGGCAATGGGGTTGTCCAGGGTGAAGGCAACGTCCCAATAAGCCTTGGGTGATGGCGCCGGTTGCCCGCGCTTGATGCACAGGGTGTGGCCCGGCGACAGCTTGAGCGCCTGCTTGAAGATGGTGCGGGGCTCGGCGACATAAGCGAGCGCGAAATACTCTTCCTCGGCCAGCGGATCGATGTCCCGATGCAGGCCGCCATGCGCCAATATGGACTTGAGTTCTGAGCCAAAAACGAAGTGCCCGTCGTCGAGCAGCGCGTAATACATCGGCTTGACGCCCATGCGGTCACGCGCCAGAAACAGGGTTTGCTGGTTGCGGTCCCACA
>JANMMR010000173.1:0-2212 GCA_031373455.1 Rhodoferax sp. | reverse complement strand
ACACCTATGGCGGCAAGGTGGTGACCAACCCCTCGGGCGGCTTGCTGAGCAAGGGCCATCCGCTGGGTGCCACGGGTCTCGCGCAATGTTATGAGTTGACACACCAGCTGCGCGGCACCGCCGAGCGGCGCCAGGTCAACGGCGCTCGTTTGGCCTTGCAGCACAACCTGGGCCTGGGCGGCGCCTGTGTGGTCACCCTGTACGAACGCGCCTGAAAGCGCAACACCATGAGGACACCCCTGTGATCGACAAAAAATGGATAGGGCACGAATTGCCCGCATCGGTTCTGCCCATCGAGCGCAGCCGCTTGCAATTCTTCGTCAAGGCGATTGGTGAGACCAGCCCGGTGTATACCGACACTGAAGCGGCCCGTGCTGCTGGCTACCCCGATCTGCCCGCCCCGCCAACCTTCCTGTTTGCGGCCGAGCTGGATTCCGGTGCCGCATTCCGCCTGGTCGAGGATTTGCAGATTCCCATCGCCAAATTGCTGCATGGCGAGCAGAGTTTCACTTACCACCGGGCGGCCTGCGTGGGTGACACGGTGACGGTTCGCTCCGCTGTGACCGACATTTACGACAAGAAAAACGGTGCGCTTGAATTTGTTGTCAAGACTTGCCGCGCCATCAACCAACGTGATGAACTGGTGGCCGAGCTGCGCTCCGTGCTCGTTTGCAAAAATTGACAAGGCCCCGACATGACCCAACCCACCTTTGATTCTGTGCAGATTGGCGACGAGCTGCCAGCCTTGCAACTGCCGCCCGTGGACCGCACGTTGCTGGCTCTTTTTGGCGGCGCCTCTGGCGACCACAACCCGATTCACATCGATATCGACGTGGCGCGCCGTGCCGGCATGCCCGATGTGTTTGCGCAAGGCATGCTGGGCATGGCCTGGTTGGGCCGCGTGCTCACCGCCTGGGCACCGCAAAGCCAATTGCGCCGTTTCGATGTCCGCTTCCAGGGGATCACCCATCTGGGCAACGCCATGCATTGCAGCGGTCGGGTCGTTGAGAAGCTCGACCACAACGGTGAACGTTGCGTGCGCATCACGCTGCAAAGCGCCAACCAGTTCGGGCAAACCAAGATCGTCGGCGAAGCGCTGGTCGCCCTGCCGTGATGCCGTGATGTATTCAAAACAATCCAGGAGAAACAAACCATGACTGAAAAACTCGACGGCAAGGTAGCCCTTGTCACCGGATCGGGCCGGGGCATCGGCCGCTCCATCGCCCTGAAGCTGGCCAGCGAAGGCGCGCGCATCGTTGTGAACGACCTGGATGCCGACCCGGCGGCAGAAACCGTGCAGGCCATCCGCGACCTGGGTGGCCAGGCGGTGGCCTGTGTGGGCGGTGTAGCTGCCCCTGATTTTGCCGAACGCTTCATCGGCACGGCGGTGAACGAATACAAAGGCCTGGACATCATCGTCAACAACGCCGGTTACACGTGGGACAACGTGATCCAGAAAATGACCGATGAGCAGTGGTACGCCATGCTGGACGTGCACCTCACCGCGCCGTTTCGCATCCTGCGGGCTGCGCAGCCGGTCATCCGCGCCTTGGGCAAGGCCGAGGCCGAAGCGGGCCAGCGCGTGGTGCGCAAGGTGGTCAATATTTCGTCAGTAGCGGGCCTGTTCGGCAATGCCGGGCAGAGCAACTACTCCACCGCCAAGGCCGGCATCGTCGGTTTGACCCAAACCCTGGCCAAAGAGTGGGGCCGCATGAACGTCACCGTCAATTGTGTGGCCTTTGGTTTCATCAAAACACGCCTGACGGTGAGCGCAGCCGTTGACACCACTGCCACCATCGATGGCCGCGAGATCAAAATTGGCGTCAACCCTGGCTTGATGGCTGCGATGGAGAGCAGCATTCCTTTGGGCCGTGGCGGCACACCTGAAGAGGCGGCGGGCGCAGTCTATCTGTTTTGCATCCCCGAATCCGACTACGTCAGCGGCCAGACCCTGATGTGCAGCGGCGGCCTCACGGGCATCTGAACCATGCTGCCGCAGCTTTACCGCCACCGTTGGATGGACGAGGAGATTGAATCCTTCCGCGACCAAGCGCGTCGCTACATCACAGGCGAGCTGGTGCCCCATCTTGACAGTTGGCGTCGGCAAGGTTTTGTCCCGCGTGAGGTCTGGCGTCCCTTTGGCGAGATGGGCTTCCTGCTGCCTGAGATGGACGAAACCTATGGCGGCTCGGGTGCCACACTGGCCTACCAG
>JANMMR010000157.1:0-3270 GCA_031373455.1 Rhodoferax sp. | reverse complement strand
CGGTGAAGAAGGAGGTCGGCGACAAGCTGCTGGCCGTCGTGAAAGCGCACTTCGCGCCCATTTTCGAGCGCGATCTGATCGGCATCACGCTGCAGGTCGACGAAAGCCCGGGCCAGGTGTACGACGCCAAAATCAGCAGCCTCCACCCTCTTTTTCAACCCTGAGCACCTCACCATGCAAACACCCGTCAACCCCTTCAAAGCCGCGCTCAAAAACAAACAGGCGCAAATTGGCCTCTGGTGCGGCCTGGCCGACTCCTATTCCACCGAAATCTGCGCCGGCGCGGGTTTCGACTGGCTGCTGCTGGACGGCGAACACTCCCCCGCCGAGCCAAGGGCGATCCTGCAGCAGCTACAGGCAGTTGCTGCCTACCCGGCCTCGCACCCGATTGGCCGCATTCCACTGGGCCACGGCAATGTGGGCGAGATGATCGTCAAGCAGTACCTTGATCTCGGTTTCTCCACGCTTCTGGTGCCGATGGTGGACACGCCCGAGCAGGCGCAGCAGATCGTGCGCCGCGCGCGTTACCCGCAAAATGACGACGTCGGCAGCCCGGTGCGCGGCATTCGTGGCATGGCCAACATGCGCGCCAACCGGTTTGGCCGCGTCAACAACTACGCGCACGAGGCCAACGCGCAGATTTGCCTCTTGCTGCAGGCCGAAACGCAGCTTGCGCTGAACAACATTGAAGCCACTGCGGCGATTGACGGCGTCGACGGCATCTTCATCGGCCCGGCGGATTTGTCCGCCTCGCTGGGCCATGTGCTGAACCCGACCCACCCCGACGTGCAGAAGGAAATTGACAATGCCATCCGGCGCATCGTCAAGACCGGCAAGGCCGCCGGCATTCTCTCGCCCGATGAAACCCTCGCGCGGCATTACCTGGACATCGGCGCCACCTTTGTCGCCGTGGGCCTGGACACCAACCTGCTCACGCGCCACACCAGCGCGCTGGCGGCAAAGTTCAAGTCAACAGCGGCGCCGGTCGCGCCAAGCAAGGTGTACTGAACCCGGCGGCGGCCTTCCCACGGCCATCGCCGGCACAGGTAGACCACTTCAGACCATGCGCATCTTCATTGCCGGCGGCTCGGGGGTGATTGGCCGCGCACTCGTGCCGATGCTGGTGGCCGGCGGCCACACCGTGGTGGCGCTCACGCGTGGCGCGGATCGCGCAGCCAGCCTGCAAGCCCTGGGTGCCGAACCGGTTCTGGGCGATGTGTTTGACCAGGCCGTGCTCACGCAGCAGGTGCGCGAGGCGCGGCCCGATGTGGTGATCCACCAGCTCACCGCCTTTGGCGCCAAAACCCACGACCCGGCCGCCGACCCGCTGGCCGAGACCAACCGCATCCGCAGCGAAGGCACGCGCAACCTGGTAAGTGCCGTGCAGGCTGCGGGTGTGACGCGGCTCATCACCCAAAGTATTTCCTTCGTCTGCTCACCCAACCCGGCGGGCCTGGATGCGCGAGGGCTGAGTGATGAGGGCACGCCGCTTTACCTTGAAGGCGGCCCGGCCATCGCGCCACTGGCGCATGCGGTGGCCGAGATGGAACGCTTGACATTGCAGACGCCCGGCATCGACGGTGTGGTGCTGCGTTACGGCTGGTTTTATGGCCCGGGCACCAATTACGACGCGGCCAACGGCGCCATTACGCGCGGAGTGCGCAAGGGCCGCTTGCCGCTGGTGCAGTCTTCGGCCGGTCTCGGCTGCGGTGTGTATTCGCACATTGCCGTGGCCGACGCGGCCCGCGCCACCCTGCTCGCACTCGACCCCATAACACCCGGCCGCGCTGCACCTGGCCGCGCAGCAACCGGTATTTACAACATCGTCGACGACGAGCCCGCCCCGCACAGCGTGTGGCTGCCGTGGCTCGCCAACTTGCTCAATGCCCCCGCGCCACCCACCTTGTTGGAGGCCGATGCCCGAGCGGCCCTGGGCGACATGCTGGTGCATTTCATGACCACGCAGACCGGCGCGTCCAATGCCAAAGCCAAACGCGAGCTCGGCTGGCAGCCGCAACCCGCTTCGTGGCGCGACGGTTTCGCATCGCTTTACAGTTAAGGCTGCGCCACCCGGCCATTGAACAGGAGACCCCGCCATGAACGCCCACCTCAAACCCGAACACCTGGCCGCCCCGGAACCTGGCCTGAACCCAGGCTTTCACCCCGACGAATGGGCAGCGCGCGTGCAGCTCGCCGCCTGTTACCGCATCTTCGCCATGCTCGGCTGGGTGGAGATGATCTACAACCACATCACCGTGCGCCTGCCCGATTCGGTCATGGCCGATGCCGCTGCCGCAGGCGCCTCCAAAGGCCCGTATTTCCTCATCAACCCTTTTGGCCTGCACTACAGCGAGGTCACGGCCTCAAACCTGCTCAAGATTGATCTGGCGGGCAACAAGATCAGCGCGCCTGGCCAGCCGCAAAACCCCTGGCCGGTGAACCCGGCCGGTTTCACCGTGCACGCCGCCATCCACGCGGGCCTGCCCGACGCGCACTGCATCATGCACACCCACACCACCTCGGGCGTGGCCGTGGCTTGCCTCGAAGGCGGCCTGCAGCAAACCAACTTTTACAGCGCGCAGTTGCATGAGATGGTGGCCTACCACGACTTCGAAGGCATCACCATCCACGCCGACGAAGGCCCGCGCCTGCTCGCCAGCATGGGCAACAAACCGGCGGTGATTTTGCGCAACCATGGCCTCCTGGCCTGGGGCAAAACCCTGCCGCAAACCTTCGCCGTGCTCTGGACGCTGCAACGCGCCTGCGACGTTCAGATGGCCACTTTCAGCATGGCGGCGCAAGGCGGCAAGGCGATTCCGGTGCCCGAGGCGATTGCCGCCAAATGCACCCGCGACGCCCTGCAGTACCCCGACAAAGGCGGCGGCGTGGACATGTTCAACGCGATGACCCGCCTGGTGGACAAAATCGATGCGGGTTACCGGCAGTGAGCCGAGTTGAATGGAGCCAGTTGGACCGAACTGCCGAACTGCCGAACTGAAAATACCCAAAATGGGTATGATGATTGCGAAAAGCATCAAAATTCCAGATAAAATTGATTTTAACTAATATTATTATTAATTAATAGGCATTTTTAGTCTTATTTTTATAGCATTAAAGCGAATTAATTAATGACTTAATATCCAAATAAATTCCACAAAGTTTATTAGAAATAAATAATCATGAATCCTGATTTCCAACCCAACCCGCCCCCATGAACAAAATCTGCATTTACGGCGCGGGCGCCATTGGCTGCTGGATCGGCGCGGGGCT
>JANMMR010000534.1:0-1632 GCA_031373455.1 Rhodoferax sp. | reverse complement strand
GTGCTGGAAGACCACAGCGGCAATCCGGTGCGGGGCGTCGCCAGCAACTACATGTGCGACCTCAAGGTAGGCGACAAGGTTGAGGTGATCGGACCGTTTGGCGCGAGTTTTTTGATGCCGAACCACCCCGCCAGCCACATCGTGATGATCTGCACCGGCACCGGCAGCGCGCCGATGCGGGCGATGACCGAGTGGCGCCGGCGATTGCGGGCGTCGGGCAAGTTTGAAGGCGGCAAGCTGATGCTGTTTTTCGGCGCCCGCACCAAGGAGGAGCTGCCGTATTTTGGCCCCCTGCAGAACCTGCCCAAGGACTTCATCAACATCGAATTCGCCTTTTCGCGCACGCCCGGCCAACCCAAGCGTTATGTGCAAGACGCCCTGCGCGAACGCGCAGCCGACGTTGCCAAACTTCTGGCAGATGCCGATTCACATTTTTACGTGTGTGGCTTGAAAAGCATGGAAGAGGGCGTGGTGCTGGCGCTGCGTGATGTGGCGCAACAGGCCGGACTGAACTGGGAGGCGGTGGGCGCCGCCCTCAAAAAAGAAGGTCGCCTGCATTTGGAAACTTACTGATCGCCGTTTAAGTGGCGATAAATGCAGCTGGGTCTCGTTTGTTCGGCGGGCAGCCCCTCAGCGAGCCCAGGGCGGCTGGCTAACTGTCACCCGGCGCGTAAAACGCTCATTCGCACAACCAAGCCCGAGCGCGCGCCTCCTTCTTTACCTCCGGCAGCCGCCCAGGGCTCGCAGAGGGGCATGGGTAACCGCGCGGCGGGAGGTTGACTGGGAAATTTGCGACAAGACCCTTGGATTTCTGCTTCTGAGTTGCAGGCTCAGCGCTCATCGCCAGCCACTGGCGGCACGTTCGGGACGCGTGAAAGGATGTTTTTCAAGCGTTCCGTGCTGCCGCGCGCCGCGCGTTCACTGAAAAATGCGGCTGTGTCCAGCGCAGACACTTTCTCAGCCACCGCAACGGTGATAAATTGATTGAGTGAGGCTTGATCGCGTTCCGCCAGTTTTTTGGCATGTGCGTACAAGGAGTCGGGCAGCCGCAGGGCAAATGTGCTCATAAGCGTTTCTCCAGTTGTTTCAAGGCTTTGGCAGGCGTCCATACGTTGAGATTGAACCTTGGTTTGGCGATTTCAAAGTCGCCGAGATTGTGCGTGACCAGCGCGTCCACATGCCCGTTGACAGCAGCCTCCAGCACCATCTCATCGCCAGGGTCGCGCAGTTAAGGGCGCCACGCAAAATGCAGCTCGACGGGCGTTGTCAACGCAGCCAGGCCGTTTAAAAAATCATCGACCTCTGATAGTTTCAAATGGTGCATTTTCCGGATTTCCGCGCGCTTGAGAACCGATTCATACTCCAGCCAAAGTGTTGCCGACGCGCTCAATTGAACCTGCTCGGCGGCCACCGCCTCAAGCAGCGCAAAGGATGCTCCCAAGCGACTACTCAATCCCGCAACCAGCACATTGGTATCGAGCAGGAAATTCAGTTTCATGATGTTGCGGGCAATGTTAACATCAAAATCAAGGTTGCTGAGAATCGACGTGCTTGCGAGGTGGGAGGCGGGAGGCTGGAGACGTGACTTTGCACGTCGTGGTTCTTCGGCGGGTAGCCCCTCAGCCAGCCCAG
>JANMMR010000139.1:0-1648 GCA_031373455.1 Rhodoferax sp. | reverse complement strand
CCGGCCCGGGCCATGCTGCTGTTGGCCGGCAGCGGCGCGAAACCGGCGGCCAGGACCGCGCTGAACAGGGCCGAAGGGCTGGTGCTTGTGGCCGACCAAACCACCCGGGCCGAGCGCCGCGCGGCGCTGACGTCGGCGCTGGCAACACCGGGCAAGGCACGCAGTGCCTGCTCGACCTTGCCGGCGCAGGCGGCGCACACCATGCCATCGACTTGCAGCATCGACTCCCACTGGTCCCTCATACCCGGCGAGGCCCTGCTGAAGCGGCTCCATTCCTGCGGGTCGTCGAGCGCCGCGAACGGATTTTGAAAGTGCGCCGGGCTGACCCGCTGGTTCATGGCTTTGAGCGTAAGCCGCCCGGCACAACCACAGCTTGATGTGGATCAACTCAGGCCCAGCAAAGCGGCGTTACGCTGCCCCCACAACCCACCCAGGAGAGCTCCATGTACAAACGAATTCTTGTGGCAACCGATGGCTCCAGCCTGTCCCGCAAGGCTGTCGATAGCGCCATCAGCCTGGCGCAGGCCTGTGGCGCTGAATTGCTGGCGCTGCGTGTCGTGCCCCGCAACCCGATGACCCTGTGGGATGGCGGCGTTACCCTCGGCCCCGACGATGTCGCCAAAATCGAGGCGAAATGGATGAAGGACGGGCAAGCCACGGTGGACGCCGTCAAAGCTGCCGCCGAAATCGAAGGCCTCAAAGCCCGGGCGCTGGTGGTCAAATCAAACCTGATCGCCGAATCCATCCTCGCCACGGCGAAAAAACACAAGGCCGACCTGGTCGTGATGGCCTCGCATGGCCGCAAAGGCATCAAGCGCCTGGTGCTGGGCAGCGAAACCCACAACGTGTTGACGCACGCAGACCTGCCGGTGCTGGTGTTGCGCTAAGCGCATGCGCGGTTACAGCGCAGGCGCGATCCCCTACGCAGGCTCGGGCTCAGGCAACCCGGCTTTGGCCAACCGGTTGCTCAGCAGTATTGCGCGCGCAGCAGGTTCTTCTGCACCTTGCCCATGGTGTTGCGCGGCAACTCTGCCACCACGTGGCAATGCTTCGGGATCTTGAAGTTCGCCAGCTGTGACTTGAGGCCGGCAATCACGTCCTGCGGGTTCAGCACGATCCCCGGTCTGGCCACCACCACCGCCACGCCCACCTCGCCGAAGTCGGGGTGCGGCACGCCCACGAGGGCGCTTTCCAGCACGCCGGGCAATTCGTTGATATAGCCTTCAATCTCGGCCGGGTAGACGTTGTAGCCGCCGCTGATGATGAGGTCTTTGGAGCGGCCAACGATGGTCACATACCCGCGCTCGTCGACTTTGCCCACATCGCCGGTCTTGAAAAAACCATCGGCCGTGAATTCCTCGGCGGTTTTCTCCGGCATGCGCCAGTACCCCTTGAACACGTTCGGCCCCTTGACCTGGATGCCGCCAATCTCGTTGACGGACAAAGTCTTGCCACCCCCGGTTTTATCGCCATCGTCCTGCACGCGCAGTTGAACGCCCGGCAGCGGGAAACCCACGGTGCCCCCTCTGCGCTCGCTCTGGCCGGCCTTTTGATCGCCCCCTTCGGGATGCGGGTAGCGGTGATCGGCCCGATACGGGTTGGAGGTGAGCATCGCCGTCTCGGACATGCCGTAACGCTCGAGGATGGT
>JANMMR010000138.1:0-24845 GCA_031373455.1 Rhodoferax sp. | reverse complement strand
ACGATGATGGCCGTGGCCTGGCCCATGAGGAAGAGGAAGTCGGGGTCGAGCTCCTTGTTGATGACGACCACGGTGTGTTCGTCAATCGCAGCCACGCTTTCCATGCTGGCGAAAGTGCGTTTGTCTTTGTTGGTGCTCTTCTCACCCGCAGCCCGCTCGAACGAGTACTTCACGGCGGCGGCGTTGAAGGGCTCGCCGTTCTGGAACTTCACGCCTTTGCGCAGCGTGAAGGTGTAGGTGCGTAGGTCGGGCGAGACTTCCCATTTCTCGGCCAGGAGCGGCGAGACCGTGCCGTCGCTGTTGATTTTGGTCAGCGTCTCGAAGATGTTGTAGTGCGTGATCTCGGCAATGCTCGAAGCGGCGCCGCCTGTCGGGTCCAGCCCGGGAGAAGGCTCGAGCGTCATGCCCAATACCAGGGTTTCTTTTTTGCTTTGTGCCAATGCCTCCAGAGGCAGCGTGGCGAGCGCCGCAAAGGCGGCGGAAGTGGCAGAGGTGGCAATGGCGTGGCGGCGATTGATCATGGGTGGCTCCAGTTGGCGAAGGTTAAACAATACCATCAACGCGGCGCAGATGTGACGGGATGACGCCTGTGATTGTTATTGAGATGGATCGCCATCCGCAAGTCTGGGGCGCCGTTGATTGACTGCCCGCATGCGCTGCGTTCAACGTTTCACTTTGGAAATTCAAATCATGGCCGCTGCTGGGGAAATCTTGAAATTAGTATATTTAGAATAATAAATATATTAATGTATAAAAAATATACAAAATTTAATTAAAATATATAGCAAACTATCAAATTAATTCGTGACTTTAATTTTTATTCAGAGCGGTATGTTTATCAAAAAATATTTATACAAAATTCAATCGAATTTAGATTTCAGCCAGTGAAGCAAGGCCTTTTGATCAACAGCCGTTGCGCGGCGTACTTGAACCATCAATTTGGTGAGATCGGGCCGCTGCAATGTGATGTTGGAGGCTCCTTCATTGCAGATTGAGCAAATCGCTTTCAAGTTGGCGGGCTCATCACTGCCGCCAGCGCTTTTGTCAATGATGTGCCCCAGGTGCAAGCGTGTTTTGCGGCTGGGGTCGTAGGGATGAGGTTCCCCTGCAACGGTGCCGCACATTTGGCAGGTGAAGCCATTTCGGTCCAGCACATAAGCGCGCGTTTCCTTGGAAATCGCGCGTGCGAATGCGGGTTGCGGTTTTGCGGACTCCAGCAAATATTCACCGGGTTTCAAATTGGAGCGGTCGTTGTGGGTAAGGATTTGGTAACCCTCTTCCGTGCGCAATTCGCGCACCCGGCGCGCCCACTCGCTCGTCTCTCCTGCGACGGTACGCAGCTCTACGGAGTCCATTACTCGACCAAGATTGTTCAAAAAATGCTGACGCAACTTTGCACGCGCGCCTTTTGGTGGCGGTACTTTGGCGGGTTTGGTGCTGATCTTGATCGAAGCCATCAGGCGGCCAACTTCATCACCCGATGCGCCGCCGCCTGCTCAATCGCATGGGCAATGGATTGGCTGACAACATGAGCCACGGGCGGAGGAAACGCATTGCCCACCTGCCGATAGGCGGGTGTCTTTTTGCCAGCGAACAACCAGTCGTCAGGAAAACCCTGGATGCGCGCGCACATGCGGACCGTCAATCTGGGCGCGCCAATAAAATCTGGCGCTGGCGCCTCGTTGGCCAAGCTGCGCCCGTCGACACCCAAGGCCGCCCAAGCCGCCCGTGATCGGGTTGGACCCAGATCAGGGCCGCCATGTTTCTTGCTGCCTCCGACCAAAGTTGGCGCAATGTTATCGGCCAGGCTGCTCCATTCATCTGCGCCAAGCCAGCCGTTGGCTTGCATCAGGTCATGAAGCAGCTCGCCCACCGTGGGTGGCAAGGTCAAACTCGGCGCTGGCCAGTGGAAATAGGGCGCAATCTCCTGGCGCAACGCCACGCAAACAACACGCGGACGCAACTGGCTGACGCCGTGATCGACCGCGTTGAGCAAATGCCAGCCTGCCCAATAACCCAAGGCATTGAGTTGTTTGACGATTTTTTGCCGATAGTCGGCAAAAACGGGATCCATCAGGCCACGTACATTTTCCAGCATCACCGCTTGCGGTCGGGTTTCTTCGACGATACGGATGGCTTGCGGAAACATGTCGCGTTCGTCATTGGCGCCGAGTTGCTTGCCAGCCTTGGAGAAGGGTGGGCAAGGAACGCCGCCAGCGACCAGATCGATGCCCCGATAGGCTTTGGCGTCAAACAGGCTCAAATCGCCTTCAATGATGCGCCAACTTGGTCTATTCAACCTGAGAGTTGCGCATGCGGCAGGATCAATTTCAACCAATGCCTCATGTTCAAAGCCCGAGCGCTCCAGGCCAAGCGCTTGTCCACCGGCACCGGCGCAAAGTTCAAGTGAGTTCATGGAGGATTCAACTGAATTAGTCTGTGAATATATACAGTGTCATTATGGACGATAAAGCAGGCCAATACACCATTTGACCTGCTTTACGCCAAATGGCAGGCCACTTGATGGTCGCCATTTTGTCCCATCGCCAAACTTTTGAGTTCAGGTCGGCTGGCGTCACATTGCGCCTGGGCCAATGGGCAACGCGGCGCATACGGGCAAGCCGTAGCCGGGTGTTCGCGCCGAACGACCGGCGCGACGCGCCTGCGCGCCTGGCCAGGCAAGGCCGGCTCCAGGCGCGGCACGGCTTGCAGCAGCGCTTGGGTATACGGGTGCGCGGCCTGGTGAAACAGCGTTTCGGGCGAGCCCTGCTCGACGATGCGACCTTGGTAAATCACGGCAACTTCGTCACACAGGTGGTCCACCACTGCCAGGTCGTGGCTGATGAGCAGGTAGGTCACGCCAAACTGCTGTTGCAGGTCTTGCATCAGGTTGAGCACCTGAGCCTGCACACTCACGTCCAGCGCGCTCACCGGCTCGTCGGCCACGATGAGTTTGGGCCGCGTGATCAGCGCGCGGGCGATGGCGATGCGCTGGCGCTGGCCGCCGGAGAACTCGTGCGGGTATTTGTCCAGGTCGGGTTGGCGCAGGCCCACTGAAGCGAGCACCTCGGCGGCCTGTTCCCGCATCTGCGCCGGGCTGGTTTTGCCCAAAGCGGCGAGTGGTTCAGCGACGATTTTTTCGATTTTCTGGCGCGGGTCAAGGGAGCCATACGGGTCTTGAAACACCATCTGGAAATCGCGGCGCGCGGCGCGCAGGCTGGCGGCGTCCAGCGCGCCCATGTCCTGGCCCAGCAGGTGCACGCTGCCGCTGGTCGGTTTCTCCAGCGACATCACCAGGCGTGCGAGTGTGGACTTGCCTGAGCCGGATTCACCCACCACACCCAAACTGCGGCCGCTGTGCATGGTGAGGCTCACGCCCTGCAAGGCCTGCACGAGGGGCGGCTTCTCCCACAGGCGTTCACGCGGCAGGTTGTAGGTGCGCGTGAGGTCCAGGACCCGCAGCAACGGCGCGCTCATGCAGGTTGCCTCGCAGGCACTGGCTGGGGCGCTGGCGCGGCTTTTGGCATGGCTTCAAACTGCGCCGCCACCTCGGCAAGGCGGAAACATTTCGCCTCGTGGCCGTTGCCCAGCGCTGTCGCGGGCGGGCGCTCGTTGGCGCACTGTTCAACCGCGAAGGTGCAGCGGCCGGCAAACGGGCAACCTTGGGGCAAATCCACCAGCTCAGGCACGCTGCCGGCAATGGTGGTGAGGCGAGCGCCCCGCGCTGCGCCCAGGCGCGGCCGTGCGCCGAAGAGGCCGCGCGTGTACGGGTGGGCGCGGTGCGCGAAGATGGCGGCCGTGGGGCCGCTTTCGACCACGCTGCCGCCATACATCACCATCATGCGTTCCACGTTTTGGGCAATCACGCCCAGATCGTGCGAGATGAGGATCAGCGCCATGCCGCGCTCCTGCACCAGGTCGCTGATGAGGTCCAGGATCTGGCCCTGGATGGTCACGTCCAGCGCGGTGGTGGGCTCGTCGGCAATCAAGAGGTCCGGCCCGCACGCCAGCGCCATGGCGATGGTGATGCGCTGGCGCTGGCCGCCAGAAAACTGGTGCGGATAAGCATCAAAGCGGCCAGCGGCGTTGCCAATGCCGACGCGCCCGAGCAGGTCAATCGCCTGGCTGCGCGCCTGTGTTTTGCTGGCGCCGCGGTGCAGGCGCAGGGGCTCCGCCACCTGGTGCCCAATGGTGTGCACAGGATTCAGCGCGGTCATCGGCTCCTGAAAAACCATGCCGATGCGGTTGCCGCGGATGGTGCGCAAGAGCTCGTCCGGCTGGTTGACGAGTTCCTGGCCATCAAATCGGATGCTGCCCGAAACCAGCGCTTTTTCCGGCAGCAAACCCAGCAGCGACAGCGCGGTGATGGATTTGCCACAACCCGATTCGCCGACCAAGCCCAGTGTTTGCCCGCGCTCCAGGGAGAAGCCCACGTCACGCACGGCGAGGCCCAGGCCGCGCGGCGTTTGCAGCTGCACACTCAGTTGGTTGACGTCAAGCAGGGCCATGGGGCTTTAGCGTTGCCGCGCCAGGCGCGGGTCCATCAGGTCGCGCAGGCCGTCGCCCAGCAGGTTCAGGCCAAGTACCGCCAACACAATCGCCACGCCTGGAAACACCGCCAGCAGAGGCGCCTGGAACATCAGTGTTTGCGCTTCGGCCAGCATTCGGCCCCAGGAGGGTTGCGGCGGCTGCGTGCCCAGGCCCAGGTAAGAGAGCGCGGCTTCGGCCAGGATCGCGATGGCGAAGCGGATGGTGATCTGCACGATCAGGACCGAGGAAATATTCGGCAACACATGCTCGAAGGTGATGCGCCACGGCCCCTTGCCGCAGGCGCGCGCGGCCAGCACGTATTCGCGCGCCCACACGGCGTTAGCGCTGGCGCGGGTGATTCGGGCGAAGTTGGGGATGTTGAAGATGCCGATGGCGATGATCGAATTGACGATGCCCGCGCCAAACACGGCGGTCATCATGATGGCCGACAGAATCGCCGGGAAGGCAAAGGTGAAGTCGGCCAGGCGCATGATGAGTTCTTCGGTCCAGCCGCGTTTGGCAGCGGCCAAAAGCCCAAGCCCGCCGCCTACCAAGAGGCCAATGCTCACCGCAATGACGCCCACCAGAATGGAATTGCGCGCGCCAACCAGCAAGAGTGAGGTGACGTCGCGGCCAAACGGGTCGGTGCCGAGCCAATGCGCCGCGCCGGGCTTTTGCAGCTTCATGGCCATGTCGATCTCGTAGGGTGACCACGGCGTCCAGACCAGCGAGAGCGCGGCCGCCAGCAGCAGCAGCAGCGTGAGAATGGCGCCGACGACAAAACTGCGGTGCCGGAATATCCTCATGCCGTGCGCCTCATATGTCGCTGGCCTTCACGCGCGGGTCGATCACGGCATACAACACGTCCACGATGAAATTCACCACCACCACCAGGGTGGCCAGCAGCATCACGCAGTTGCGCACCACGATCAGGTCGCGGTTGGAGATGGCCTGGAAAATGAGGCGGCCCAGGCCCGGCAGGTAAAACACGTTTTCCACCACGATGGTGCCGGCCAGCAACTCGGCGAACTGCAAACCCATGACTGTGATGACCGGGATCATCGCGTTGCGCAACACGTGGCCCCAGACCGTGGCGCGCAGAGACAGGCCTTTGGCGCGGGCGGTGCGCACAAAATCCTCGCGCATCACTTCGAGCACACTGCTTCGGGTGATGCGGGCCAGAATGGCCGACTGCACCACCGCCAGGGAAATCGCCGGCAGCAACAACGCCTTGAGCCCTTCGAGCACGCCGTCTTCCCACCCCGGGAAGCCCCCGGCGGCAAACCACTGCAGGTGAACCGAAAACAGCAAGATCAGCAAGATGGCAAACCAGAAATTCGGAATGGCGATGCCAACCTGCGTCAACCCCATCAAGCCCACGTCACCGAGTTTGTTGTGGCGCATGGCGGCGTACACGCCGGCGCAAAGGGCCAATAACGTGGTCAGCGACATGGCGATCAGGGCCAGCGGGAAGGTCAGGGCCAGCCGCTCCAGCAGCAGGTCCAGCACCGGTGAGCTGTAGGCGTAGCTGTTGCCCAGATCGCCCGTCAAGATGCCGCCCGTCCAGCTCAAATACCGCTCCAGCGGCGGGCGGTCCAGGCCGAGTTTGGCGGCCAGGGCCCTCACGGCCTCCGGCGAGGCGTCTGGCCCCATCATGATGAGCGCCGCGTCGCCGGGCAGGATTTCCAGCACCAGAAAAACGACGATGGATGCGCCAACCAGGGTGGCGATCAGGGTGGCGAGTCGTTTAAGGAGGAAGAGGCCCATCGGAAGAATACTTTGGCCTCCATTATGGGCAAAAGCATCGGGGGATAATTGGCCCCATGGCCCTGATCATCACCGACGAATGCATCAATTGCGATGTGTGCGAGCCCGAATGCCCGAACGACGCCATCTTCATGGGCATCGAGATCTACGAGATCGACCCGCATAAATGCACCGAATGTGTCGGGCATTTTGACGAGCCGCAGTGTGTGCAGGTGTGCCCGGTGGCGTGTATCCCGCTGAACCCTGATTTTGTCGAAGACAACGAGACCCTGTGGCAAAAATACCGGCGGCTGCAGGCCGAGGCGAATTCGAAGGCGGCGACTTAAGGTTTCGCTGCCTTGGCCGGCTTAGACGGCTTGGCGGGGTTCGCTGCTTTTTCGGGCTTCAGTTTCTTGCCGACATGGGGTTTGAGTGGCGTGCGGTGGACTTTCTTTTTGGCCGCCTCGGCTTTTTCGGCGGCCTTCTCACGCCGGATTTGCGCTTCTTCGCGGCGTTCACGCAAATTGCGCTCAGCGGCCAAGTTTTGGGCCGCTTTTTCGCTGTTTCGGGTTGATTGGTCGGCCTGTTCTTTTTGCGCTGCCGTGCGCTGGTCTTGCGTGTCAATCACTTTGCCCGCGTCGCACGGCGTCTGGCTGTAACTGTTGCCACACTTGTAGGTGGTTTGCGCTTGGGCAGCGCCGAGCGACATGGCGCCCAGCAAAACCGACAAAACCGGCAAAACTGGCAAGGCCGACAACCAGCGGCGACGGAACAAGTTTTTCATCACGGCTCCTGATTGGGATCTGACTGTGGAGGTTTGGGTGGCTTTGGGCGGGGCGCTTTGTCGGTGTGCACCAGCATGGTGGCTTTGTCCATGTCGCCGTCGACAAAATGTGGGAAGGCTTTGAGCGCCCGGTCAATGCTTTGTTCGATCGTGATCTTGTGGTCCAGCGACGGTTTTTTCAGCACCCAGTGGATCACTTCGGACTTCACGCCCGGGTGGCCGATGCCCAGGCGAAGGCGCCAGTAATCGCCGGTGCCGAGTTGGTCAAAAATATCGCGCAGACCATTGTGGGTGCCACGGCTGCCACCGAATTTCAACTTGGCCTGGCCGGGAACGATGTCGAGTTCGTCGTAAGCCACCAGGATTTCGGCCGGAGCGATCTTGAAAAACCGGGCCAGTGACGCGACCGATTTGCCCGAGAGGTTCATGAAGGTCTGGGGTTTGAGCAACCACACGGTTTGCCCCTGTACCGTGGCGCGGGCCAGCAGGCCATGGTGGCTTTTTTCCATCACCAGAGAGACCTTGAGCTCCCGGGCCAGCGCGTCGATCCACCGGAAGCCGGCGTTGTGGCGCGTGGCTTCGTATTCGGGGCCGGGATTGCCCAGGCCAACAAAGAGTTTGATCATTCGACCGTGATTAAAACAAAAACGGCCCGCAGCAAGCGGGCCGTTGAACCGTCAACCAGAATCAACCAGAAGGTTTACTTCTTGGCAGCTGGGGCTTTGGCGGCTGGTGCAGCGGCTTTGGCAGCAGGTGCGGCTTTGCCGGCAGGGGCAGCCGCAGCCTTGGCGCCAGCAGCCGGGGCAGCGGCAGCGCCAGCAGCGGGAGCCGCAGCAGCGTCAGCCGCCACGGGCTCTGCGCCACCGATCATCACCACAGAGACCAGCACCGGGTTTTTCTTGCCGTGGGTGACCGCGGTCACGCCATCGGGCAACTTGATGTCGTCCAGGTGCAGGGAGACGCCCTTTTTCAGGCCGCTCAAGTCAACCGCGATGAATTCGGGCAGGTTGGCCGGCAGGCACTTGATGTCGATCTCGGTCAACACGTGGTTGGCGATGCAGCCGTCAAACTTGATGGCCTGGGAATTTTCCTCACCGCTGAAGTGCAGAGGCACCTTCATGTGCAGCGTGGTATTGGCATCAACACGCTGGAAGTCAATGTGCTGCACGAATGGCTTGTACGGGTGCATCTGCACGTCACGCAGCAAAACCTTGCTGTCTTTGCCGGCTACTTCCATGTCAAGGATGGTGGAATGGAAGGTTTCCTTTTTCAAGGCGTGCCACAAGGCGTTGTGGTCCAGCTCGATGAGCAGGGGCTCACCGGCGCCTCCGTAAACGATACCGGGCGTGCGGCCCGAAATGCGCAGACGGCGGCTCGCACCCGTACCTTGCTTGGCGCGCTCAAAAGCGACGAATTTCATAATCTGACTCCAAAATGGGAGCCCACCGCGACCAGTGTGGCTCCTGCTTAAAAAGGCCCCTTCACAGAGGCCGGCTTTTTGTCCGGACCGTTGAACCTGCCTAAAACAGGTTCTCCTGGTCCGAAAACAAACTCATGACCGACTCACCTTTGGCGATGCGCGCAATCGTCTCTGCGATCAGCGGCGCCACGGTGAGCTGGCGGATTTTCTGGCAACTGCGGGCCGACTTGCTCAAGGGGATGGTGTCCGTCACCACCACTTCATCGAGTGCCGTTCCGTTGCCCAGGCGTTCAATGGCGGGGCCGGAAAAAATGGCGTGGGTGCAATAGGCATAGACCTTTTTTGCGCCGCGTTCCTTGAGCACCTCGGCGGCCTTGACCAGCGTGCCTGCGGTATCGATCATGTCGTCCATGATGACGCAGTTGCGCCCGTCGATCTCGCCGATCACGTGCATCACCTCAGACACATTGGCCTTGGGGCGGCGTTTGTCGATGATGGCCATGTCGCAGCCGAGCTGCTTGGCCAGGGCGCGCGCGCGCACCACGCCACCGACGTCGGGCGAGACGACGATCAGGTCGTCGTATTTCTTCTGGCGCAGATCGCCCAGCAAAACCGGCGAGGCGTAGATGTTGTCCACCGGGATGTCAAAAAAGCCCTGGATCTGGTCGGCGTGCAGATCCATCGTCAAGACCCGCGCAACACCCACAGCCTGCAGCATGTTGGCCACCACTTTGGCGGTGATCGGCACACGGGCCGAGCGCGGGCGGAGGTCTTGCCGGGCGTAACCGAATTTCGGGATGACGGCGCTGATGCGTTCAGCCGAGGCGCGTTTGAGCGCGTCGACCATGATCAGCAGTTCCATCAGGTTCTCGTTGGTGGGCGCGCAGGTGCTTTGCACCACGAAGACATCGCGCGCGCGCACGTTCTGGTTGATCTCGACGGTGACTTCGCCGTCCGAGAAACGGCCAACGGTGGCGTCGCCGAGTTTGATGTTCAGGTGGCTGGCGATGTCGGCTGCCATCTCAGGGTTGGCGTTGCCGGTGAAGACCATGAAATCAGGGGACTGCGGTGACTGCATGAAATTTCCAGCTTGAAGGGGAGCCTAAACGGTTGCATGAACACGGTTGCGTGAAACTTTGGCAGGGGAGGAAGGATTCGAACCTTCGCATGCTGGAATCAAAATCCAGTGCCTTAACCAACTTGGCGACTCCCCTACACCGGTGTGCTGCCCAGGCTTGAAACCCGGGCGGCTCACCTGAAAACCTTTGCTGCCAGACCGGCGACCTCTCAGTTGCTGGCCCACCCGGCCAGCGGATGTAATGGCAGATTGCTGCACAACCTGGCCCCGAACCCTTGGGGCGCGTTGGCCATCAATTCGGTGGCATCCCTGGCTGCGGCGCCTTCAGCCATGTGGGCGAAAACCGCGCTTCCGGAGCCGGTCATGCGCCCTTGCAGGCCGAGTTGCGCGAGCCACTTGAGGCCTTGACCGACACCGGGACACAATTGTTGGGCCACCGATTGCAGGTCATTGCGCCCAAACTGAAATGGGTTTGCAGCAAAGCCCAAGATTATAGCAGTTGCGGTGTTTCGTGGAAGCTCAGGGTGCGAGAAAATCTTGGCAGTTTCAAGTCCGTGAGGCGGTTTTGCGACGAAAAATCGGGCTCTGGGCAGCTCAATCGGGGTGATTTCTTCACCAATGCCTTCGACCCAGGCGTTTTCGCCACGCAGAAAAAATGGCACATCGGCGCCCAGCGCCAAACCGATGGGCAGCAGTTTTTCCAGCGGCCAATGCAGGTTCCAGAGCCGGTTCAGCGCCAACAAAGTCGACGCTGCGTCTGACGACCCGCCACCCATGCCGGCTTGGCTTGGGATACGTTTCACCAAGCCAATATGGGCTCCCAGCGTGGCGCCATGCGGGCCCACCGCGCTGCGCAACGCCTTGGCCGCGCGCACGCACAGGTCATCTGCTGGAAGTTCCACGGTTTGTTCCAACGGTGAATTGCCCGCCGTGTTTTGAGATGAGCCAGCGGCGAGGTCTTCACGGCTGATCTGGCCGTCGCTGCGCCGCTCGATGTGCAACGTGTCGCACCAGTCGATCAACATGAAGGCCGATTGCAGGGTGTGGTACCCGTCGGGGCGGCGGCCGGTGACGTGCAAAAAGAGATTCAGTTTGGCGGGCGCGCAAATGTCGTAGATCGCCTTCATGGCGGGATTATCGAGGCGACGCGGCCAGGCATTCTGCACGCCTTCACTCCAGGATGATGCGCAATTCCAGCTGCGGCGCCGGGCTCGCGCGCCGCGCGGTGATCCGGCCCTCGGCCCATCGGGAAAGATCGGGCGACCAGCCGGGCAAATCGGCATTGCGCCCGTTGAGCCACAAGAACAGGCCTGCGATGGGTAATTCTGCGCCGGTGGCACTTTGCACCATCGCGCCCAGTGATTCAAATTGACGGGTCGCGCCGCCGCTCTCCATTTGTGCCGTGCCCGGGCTCCAGTTCAGCGCCGCCACGGTGCTGCCAAGCGGCGAATACAGAAGCAAGGTGCCGGTTTGCGCGGTGCCGGTGAGGTCAAAACTGCCTGAAAAAGACTGGGGCTGGTTCAGCTCCTGGCTTTGCTCGCCGTCGATCCGCAGTGCCAGGCGGCCTCTGAACTCGGTTTTGGTTTGTAATTTCTCTTGAGATAAATTATCTGAAGAATTTTCGGCCAAACCAAGTCTCGTATTATTTGCACATCCTGCTATATTAAATATAGTAAAATAGATTAAAAATACAGCAAATATTCTAATTAAAATCACAATTTAACGCGTAATCGTTTTAAAGTCTCCACCAGGGTTTCATTCTCAGCGTTGAGTGCCATGCCTTCGCGCCAGATCGCCATCGCTTGGTCGCGTTTGCCGCTGACCCACAACACCTCACCCAGATGCGCAGCAATCTCCGCGTCGGGCCGAGATTTGTAGGCATTCTCCAGTATGCGCAGCGCCTCGGCGTTGTTGCCGCTGCGGAATTCAACCCAGCCCAGGCTGTCTGAAATAAACGGGTCGTTGGGCGCGAACTCCAAGGCCTTCAGAATGAGCGCTTTGGCTTCGGGCAGGCGGATTTTGCGCTCCGCGAATGAATAACCCAAGGCGTTGTAGGCGTGTTGGTACTCGGGTTTGCCGGCGATGATCTGGCGCAGGATGCGCTCCATTTCGTCAAGCCGGTCGAGTTTTTCGGCCAACATGGCCTGGTCGTAGAGCAACTCGTAGTCGGGCGCGCCGGTTTTGGTTTTTTCGGCAATCAGTTCGTAGGCCGGTTTGTACTGCTTGAAGTCGCGCAGCAGCTGCACTTCGGCCAGCAGTTTCATGCGTCCATCGGACGGCACTTTTTCGGGCAGGGCGCGCAGGAGTTTGCGGCCTTCCTCGATCTTGCCCTGTTTGGCCAGAATGTTGGCGCGGCGACTTTGTGCGCTCACCATGTCGTCGGCGTTGTCAATTTTGCCAAGCCAGCTTTCGGCCTGTGCGAAGTCCTTGCGGTTCTCGGCAACCTGCGCCAGCGACAAATACGCCTGCGCCAAACCACGGTTGACTTCAGGGCTGCGGGTGCTGCCGGCGGCCATCGTCAACTCGATGTGGCGTTTGAGCGACCGCTCGCCCTGCTCGAATTTGCGGTCCTGCACTTCGAGTGTGCCGCGCACGAGCCAGGCCTGGGGGTGGTCGGGCTTCTCTGCCGTGACGGCCTGCAGCTGGGTTGCCGCCTCGGCGTAACGCTGCGCGTCGAGCAGCGCGCGCGCGTAAGCCATGCGCAACTCGACCTGCGGCTTGCCGTCGATGTATTTGCGCACAAGCTGTTCAGCCTCGGGCACTTTGGGGCTCATCAAGGAAAGCGCCAGCGCGACCGGGCCTTCAGCCGCAGGGTCCAGCAGCTGGGCACGCCGGGCAGCTTCGAGCGCGCCGGGTGTGTCGGCCGCGTCCAGCCGCATGCGGCCGATGGTTGTCCAGGCGGCAACGCCGCTTGTCGCATTGGCGGAAGGGCCCGACACGGCATCAGCCAGGGCTTGCTCCACGACACTGGCTGCGAGTTTTTTGTCGGTCGAGCGGGCATAAAAACGGGGGAAAGCGTTGATCACGGCGGCCCGCTCGCGCGCCGGCGTGGCCGACAGCTCGAGTTTGAGCGGGTTCAGGGTTTCACCGATGCGGTTCAGGCCGATCAGGATTTGCAGCACGTACCGGTTCGCCTCGCGCGAGGCGGGCTGGGCCTTGGACCATGCGAGCGCGGCTTGCAGAGCCGATTCTCCAGAGCGCGACTGCAAGGCGATGGTGACGGCACGCTCATACAGCTTGGCGTCATTGGTCTTGCGGGCAGCATCCAGGATCAGCGAATAACCGGTGCTGGCTTCGCCGCCAAAGGTGTTGATTTCACCCAACAACAGCTGGTAAAAAAGCTCGCCGTCCAGCGCCGACACCACTGGCGCGCTTGCTGCGGCAGCGGGCACCGGGGCGGCGGTCGGCGCACGGGCCGGTTGCGCAAATCCTTGGGTCATGCCGGCCGACAAGGCCAAGGCCAGCGCGCCGCGAACCGGAGAAAAACCGCGGGCGAAGGGCCATGAATCAAACTGGGCCAGAATGCGCTTGAATGGAAACATCAAACCATAATAATCCAAGCCGGAACAATTGCGCTGACACATGCCTGAATTACCTGAAGTTGAAGTCACCCGGCTGAGTTTTGCCACCCGCATCCAGGGCGCCAGCGTGTTGCGCCTGACGATGGGAAAACCCTTGCGTTGGCCGCTGGGCTGTGATCCGGCAAGTTTGGCGGGCGCCCGCGTGATGGCGGTGCGCCGGCGTGGCAAGTACCTGTTGCTCGATCTGGAGCAGGCGTCTTGCCCGGGCGGGCTGCTGCTGATCCACCTGGGCATGTCTGGCAGTTTGAGTTTTGGGCGGCTGGCCGGCGCGCGGGGCGCCCATGACCACTTTGAAATGGCAACCAGCCAGGGCACGCTGACGCTGAACGACCCGCGGCGTTTTGGCGCCGTTGTGTTTGCCCCGTCGCAGTCGTCTCCCATCGCGCAAAAACTGCTGGGCAAGCTGGGTATGGAACCCCTGTCTGACGATCTCGAAACCGGGTTTGATCCGCAAAGGTTTGCCCAAGGGTTGAAGGTGAGAAACGCGCCCGTCAAGCAGGTGCTTCTGGGTGGCGAGCTGGTCGTGGGCGTTGGCAATATTTATGCTTCGGAGGCGCTTCATATGGCGGGCATTCGGCCAACCACCCGTGCCAGCCGCGTCAGCCAGCCGCGCGCCTTGCGCCTTCACGCGGCCATCAAACAGGTGTTGGCGCGGGCCGTGGAGCGCGGCGGCAGTACTTTGCGCGATTTCACCAATGCCGAGGGGCAGGCCGGGCACTTCCAGCTTGAAGCCATGGTGTATGGCCGTGCCGGTGAGCCTTGCAGGACCTGCTCGGCGCCGATCAAGTCCATCCGGCAGGGGCAGCGATCAAGCTTTTTCTGCCCCAAATGCCAGAAGTCATGACACCGGCGGGCCGCCACAGTGCTATATTGAAAACCTGATCCGGGCTGCAGAGGTTGTATTGACCAATTCCTTCAACGAACAATTTGACCAACATGGCGCATGGCGACGCGAGTTTGCGTTGCGCCTGAAGCTTTTGTCCGAATGGATGAAAGACCATGAACTGCTCGACGCCGCCGTCGAGGAGCGCCTGCGCCGGCTGGAAAACCAGGTTCGCTCCGACAAGGTGATGGTGGCCTTTGTCGCCGAGTTTTCGCGCGGCAAATCCGAGCTGATCAACGCGATATTCTTCGCCGCCTATGGCCGGCGCATCATGCCGGCCAGCGCCGGGCGCACCACCATGTGCCCGACGGAAATGGGCTTTGATGCCGATGTGCCACCCTGTTTGCGCCTGTTACCAATTGAAACCAGATTGCAGCCCCAGTCGCTCATGGAATGGCGAATGGTGCCGGAAAAGTGGACGCGCATCGACCTGGATGTGAACGACCCCAAACAACTGGCACAGGCCTTGGAAAAAGTTGCCGAGACGCGCCGCGTCTCACAGGACGAAGCCCGCGCGCTGGGTTTGTGGAACGCGTTGACGCCGCAGGACAACCCGATGCCCGATGCCAAAGGTCTGGTTGAGGTGCCCAAATGGCGCCACGCGTTGATCAACATTGCCCATCCTCTGCTCAAGCAGGGCTTGGTGATTCTCGATACGCCCGGCCTGAATGCCATTGGTGCGGAACCGGAACTGACGGTTAGCCTGATTCCGCAGGCGCAGGCAGTGATCTTTATCCTGGGTGCCGACACCGGCGTCACCAAATCCGACCTGGCGATCTGGAACGAACACCTGATCACCGAGGCCGGTCACAAAAACGCGCGCCTGGTGGTGCTCAACAAGATCGACACCTTGTGGGACCCGCTGAGCACCCACGAGCAGATGCAGGCACAGATTGACCGCCAGCGTGCCTCCACCGCAGAAATACTGAAAATCCCGGTGGAGCAGGTGATTCCGGTTTCCGCCCACAAGGGCCTCGTGGGCAAAGTGACCAACCAGCCGGCCCTTTTGGCCCAAAGTTGTTTGCCAGTGCTTGAAGAAGCCCTGGCCAAGAGCATCATGGGCCAGCGCCACGAAATACTGGGCCAGGCAGTGGCCAGCGCGATTGGTGAATTGCGTTTGGAAACCGGCCGGGTCATCAACATCCGACGGCGCGACCTTGCTGACCAACTGAGCGAGCTCAAAGGGCTTCAGGGCAAGAACTCCGCCGTCATCAAACACATGCGCCAGCGCATCTCCCAGGAGCAGGCCGACTTTGACATGGGCGGTTCGCGCATCCATGCGGTGCGTTCGGTCCACCTGAAACTGCTGCGCGAAATTTTCCGGATCCTGGGGCCTGCCTACCTGAAGAAGGAAATGGCGCAACTCACCGGCATGTTGCAGGAAAAGGGCCTCAAGCTGGGGATCAAACGCGCCTATGGGGAAACCTTCGGGCGGCTGCGCGCGAGTTTGACGCAGGTGCAGACCCTGACGGTTGAAATCCAGTCCATGCTGGCGGCGTCTTTCAGGCAACTCAACGCCGAACACGGGTTTTCGCTGCAGGTTCCCAATGAGCCCACCATGGGGCCGTATTTCCACGGGCTGGAGCAGGTCGAACAAAACCACTTGCAATACCTGGGCATCGGCAATGCGATCCGCCTGGCCCAGCCTGAATTCACCGACCGGCTGGTACGCGCCCTGTCCACGCGTTTGCGCACGATCCACGAGACCGCATTGGGCGACGTAGAGCTCTGGAGCAAATCAGCGGCAGCCCAGCTTGACGCCCAGCTGCGCGAGCGCCGCCGCACGTTTTCGCGGCGCATCGAGGCGATTGACCGCATCCAGCAGGCAACCGGCGGCTTGAACGAGCGCATTGCTGAAATTGGTGGCCAGGAAACCAGCCTGAACCAGCTTGACGGCAAGCTGATGGAATTGACGGGTTTCCTGATATCACCTAAAAACCCGGTGCCCAAAAGTCCGGCTACGCCGCCAAAATCAAAAATCAAAAGCGCCGTCGGGCCCATGGCCAAGCTGGCCAGCATTTGAGCGTGTTCCCCGCCGGGTTTTCGCAAGCCGTGGTGCGCTGGCAGGCGAGCCATGGCCGCAACGATTTGCCCTGGCAAAACACACGCGACCCTTACTGCGTCTGGTTGTCAGAGATCATGCTGCAGCAGACGCAAGTGGCCACGGTGCTGGAATATTTCCCCAGGTTTCTGAACCGCTTTCCCGATGTGCAGGCCTTGGCGCTGGCCAGCCTGGAGGACGTGTTGGGCCTTTGGAGTGGCCTGGGTTATTACAGCCGTGCGCGCAACCTTCACGCCTGTGCACGGGCAATTTCGGCCAACCACGCCGGCGAGTTTCCGCAGAAAGCTGTTGAGCTGGAAAAACTGCCGGGTATTGGCCGCTCCACGGCGGCGGCGATCGCGTCACTGTGTTTCGGTGAGCGGGTGGCGATACTGGACGGCAATGTCAAGCGGGTGCTCACCCGCGTGTTGGGGTTCGACGGCGACTTGTCTCAAAGCCGCCAAATCACGGACCTGTGGGACAAGGCAGAGGCGCTGCTTCCACCGGGCCCATCTGCCCAGGAAATGGCGCGTTACACGCAAGGCATGATGGACTTGGGTGCCACCGTCTGCACCACCAAACAACCGCAATGCACAATTTGCCCTGTTGCTGTGGCGTGTGTGGCGCGGCAGGAAGGAACTCCTGCGAAGTATCCGGTGAAGACACGCAAACTCAAACGAACATCACAGTCACTGTGGATGTTGTGGGCACAATCGGAAGATGGCCAGATTTTGCTGCAGCAGCGCCCAACTCCCGGGGTGTGGGCGGGCCTGTATTGTTTCCCCCTGTTTGACAGTGCACAGGCAATCGAAGCAGCTGTTTCGCCAGGGCAGCGCCTGTCACTTGGCTTTCAGGCGGCGTTCAAACACGTCTTGACCCACAAGGATTTGCACCTGCACCTGGTGCGCTTGGATGTTGCTGGAAACACCTTGGGCGATATTTCCGGCAAATGGTTTGCGCCGTCACAGTGGCCTGGCTTGGGCTTGCCCGCGCCGGTACGCAAACTGCTGACGGGTGCAGAAACCGAAAGCGGTGCCGCGCAAGCGTCAGGCGGCTAACCAGCCTGCGCTGGTTGGAGAAAAACGCCCGGGCATGCTGTCGAGTTCGCGGTGCCGCTTCAGTGTGGCCCATTTGGCCGAAAAACTCTCCGCCAGTTCTTCGACGATGTAAACAGAGCGGTGCTGGCCGCCCGTGCAGCCAATTGCCACCGTGACATAACTGCGGTGGTCACGCGCCAGAGAATCCAGCCAAAAACTGATAAAGGTATCGATCTGGCGCAGCATTTCGCCCACTTCCGGCTGGCGTTTGAGGAATTCAATGACGGGTTCATCCCGGCCGGTCAAGGCGCGCAGCTCTGATTCGTAATGGGGGTTGGGCAACATGCGCACGTCAAAGACGAAATCGGCGTCGGTGGGCACGCCGCGTTTGAACGCAAAGGATTCAAACGCCAGCGTCAACTGCCCGCTTCTGGCCGATACCAGGGCCTTGACGTAACCCTGCAACTGCGACGGCCGGATGATGCTGGTGTCGATCACGTGCGATTGCTCGCGGATTTCTGACAACAACTCGCGCTCGAGCTCAATGGCATCCACCAGGGCGCGGCGTTCTTCCTTGAACGAAGGTGAAGGCTCCGATTGCGACAGCGGGTGGCGGCGGCGCGATTCGGAATAACGCCGCACAAGCGTTTCGGCTGTTGAATCAAGGAACAAGGATTTGACCTCGATGCCCCTTTCGCGTAGGGTTTGCAGTTGCTGCGGCACCATCGGCAAGGCGTTGGCACTGCGCACGTCCATGGCGATGGCAATTCGCGTCGCCTTCTGCTCCTGCTCCAGCATGACGAATTGCAACAGCAACTCGGGCGGAAGGTTGTCCACGCAGTAATAACCGGCGTCTTCCAGGGCGTGCAGTGCCACGGACTTGCCTGAGCCCGACATGCCAGTGATCAAGACGATTTCCATTGCGCTGCGTCGTTCCATCAATTTTTGCTTTCCAGCATCTCTTTGGCGTGCGCCAAGGTGGTGCCACTAAGGCGTTCACCCCCAAGCATACGGGCAATTTCCGCAACCCGCTGCTCGCCTTGAACGGCTTCCAGGGTGCTGGAGGTGACACCAGCCTTCAACTGTTTGGCGACCACCAGATGCTGGTCCGCGCAGGAGGCCACTTGCGGCAGATGCGTGACGGCCAGCACCTGGCGATCACGCCCCAGTTGTTTCATCAGGCGACCCACGGTTTCTGCCACGGCGCCGCCCACACCCGCATCAACCTCATCGAAGATAAGCGTGTGCGCCGTGCCCAATTGGCTGGTTGTCACGGCAATGGCCAGCGCCATGCGCGAAAGCTCGCCGCCCGAGGCCACCTTGTTGACCGCCCGGGGCGTGCTGCCGGCATGGCCTGCCACCAAAAAATTGACACCTTCCAGCCCGTGTTGTGTGGCTTGCTCGAGCCCTTCGAGTGCGACCTCAAACCGGCCGCCCTGCATACCAAGGCCCTGCATGGCCAAAGTGATGGCCTTGGACAACTGGGGAGCCGCCTTGCGGCGAGATTTGGAAACCAGTTTGGCCTCTGCGAGAAAAGCAGCTTCGGCCCGGGTTTGAGCCAGATCCAAGGCCTGCAAATCGGCGCTGGCGTCTAGGCGGGCCATCTCGGTTTTCCAGTCACTGAAAGCCACCGCAAGTTCCGCAGGCGTGCGCTTGTAACGTCGGGCCAGAGACATCCACAACGCCAGGCGCTCATCCAAAACGCTGAGCCTTTGCGGATCAAGATCGGCGTTGCGCAAGTACACGCGCAGGGAATGCGCGGCATCTTCAATTTGCGCAATGCTGGAAGCCAAAACAGACGTCAGATCCCGGAAATCGGGCTCAATATGCTCTTGATGTTGTAGCAACTGGTGGGCCGCGTTCAAAGTGTTCAAGGCGCCCTGGTCTTCGCCGCTGAGCGCCTGGATGGCGCCTTGCGCCGCGTCAAGCAGGGCCTGGGCATGGGACAGGCGGCCATGTTCGGCATTGAGCTCCTCCCACTCGGCGGGGCCGGGTGAGAGTTTCTCCAGTTCACCAATTTGCCAGGCCAGGCGTTCGCGTTCCCGTTGCAGCGATTCCTGCGCCGCTTTGGCCTCACGCAGCGCGGCTTGCGCCTGGCGCCAGGTTTGCCAAAGGCCGACGAGATTTTCCAGCGACTGGCCCGCGTAGGCGTCGAGCAATCCGCGAATGGTGTCTGGCCGCGTCAGGCTTTGCCAGGCGTGTTGGCCGTAAATGTCCAACAAGGAATCGCCCAATTCGCGCAATTGCGTTGCCGTCGCCGGGCTGCCATTGATCCAGGCCCGGCTTTTCCCGGAGGTGTCAATGGTGCGGCGCAGCAGCAGGGTGTCGCCCTGGTCAAAACCTGCGGCATTGAGCCAGTCGGCCAAAGTGGCAGGGCAATCGAATTCGGCGCTGACGTCGGTGCGGGCCGCGCCTTCCCGGATGACAGTCGCCTCGGCCCGCGCGCCGCAAGCCAGCTGGACGGCGTCGATCAGGATGGACTTGCCCGCGCCGGTTTCACCCGTCAACACCGTGAAACCGGCAGCGAGGTCCACCTCCAGCTCGGTGACGATGACAAAGTCGCGCAAGACGATCCGCCGCAATGCCATGGCTAGGCTACCCCTTCGTTCCAGTGAAGTTTTTGCCGCAGGTTGTCAAAATAGGTCCAACCTTTGGGATGCAGGAAACGCACGTGGTGCTGCGAGCGGGTGACCAGTATCCGGTCGCCCTTGAGCAAGGAGGCCAGCGACTGCATGTCGAAGTTGGCGCTGGCGTCCCGGCCGGCTACCAAAGTAATGGCAATTTCGGAAGAATTCGACAGCACCACCGGCCGGTTTGACAGGGTGTGGGGCGCAATCGGCACCATCACCCAGCCCGGCACCGAGGGGTGCAGCAAGGGGCCACCCGCCGACAACGCATACGCACTGGAGCCGGTGGGTGTGGCGATGATGAGCCCGTCTGCCCGCTGGTTGGCCACAAAACGGCCGTCTACCTCCACACGCAGTTCCACCATGCCCGACGTGGCGCCGCGGTTCACCACCACTTCATTCATGGCCATTGCGTCAAACACACATTGCCCGTCCCGCCATACCTTGGCGTTCATCAGGCTGCGCTGGTCTTCCTCGTAGTCACCGGCCAGCATGGGCGCGAGTATTTTCTGGAAAGATTCGAACGACACATCGGTGATGAAACCCAGGCGCCCCTGGTTGATGCCGATCAGGGGCAGCCCAAACCGCGCCAGTTGCCGGCCAATGCCCAGCATGGTGCCGTCGCCGCCGACCACCAGGCCCAAATCGCAACGCGCGCCAATCGATGCCAGGTCGAGAATTGGAAAACCACCCACGCCCATGTTGGCCGCGGTGTCTTTTTCCAGCATGACTTCACAGCCCTGGCTGAGCAGAAACGCTGCAATCTCCTCCAAGCCGTTGCGGGCGCTGGCACCGTGGGCGCCAGACGATACCGCCTGGTATTTGCCAATCAGTGCAATCTGCCGGAATTTGGAGTTCATCCGCAAATTACATCACTAAAATGAAGCGATGCTGGATGACCGTGCCAAGTTGTTGATGAAGGCGCTCGTTGAGCGCTACATTGCCGATGGCACGCCAGTGGGATCGCGCACGCTCTCCCGCGCCTCCGGGCTCGAGCTCTCGCCGGCCACCATCCGCAATGTGATGTCGGACCTGGAGGAGCTCGGGCTCATCGTCAGCCCGCACACCTCGGCCGGGCGCATTCCCACGGCGCGCGGTTACCGCCTGTTTGTTGACACCATGCTCACGGTGCAACGCGGGCAGATTTCGCCGCAAAGCCTGGCGCCTGACCAGCCGCAAAAAGTCATCTCCAACGCAGCCAACCTGCTCTCGAGCCTGTCGCAGTTTGTGGGCGTGGTGATGACACCACGGAGAACCTCGGTGTTCCGCCACATCGAGTTTTTGCGCCTCTCCGAGAAACGCATCCTGGTGATCATCGTCTCGCCCGACGGCGATGTGCAAAACCGCGTCATCTTCACGCAGGTGGACTACACCCAGTCGAACCTCGTCGAAGCCGCCAACTACATCAACACCCACTACGTCGGCCTGGCGATCGAGCAGGTGCGCGCCAAGTTGCAGCGCGAAATTGAAAGCCTGCGTTCGGAGATCGCCTCGCTCATGCAGGCGGCGGTGAACGTGAGTTCAGACGCCATCACCGAGTCGCAGGACGAAGTGGTCATCTCCGGCGAACGCAACTTGCTCGCTGTGTCCGATTTTTCGGGCGACATGGGCCACCTGCGCCGCGCCTTTGAGCTGTTTGAGCAAAAGGCCCAGTTGATGCAGCTGCTGGATGTGACAGGCCGTGCCGAAGGTGTGCGCATCTTCATTGGCGGTGAAAGCCAGGTTGTGCCTTTTGAAGACCTGTCCATCGTGAGCGCCCCTTACGAGGTGGATGGCCAGGTGGTGGGCACACTCGGCGTGATCGGCCCCACGCGCATGGCTTATGACCGCATGATCCAGATTGTCGATATCACATCCAAATTGGTGAGCAATGCGCTGAGTCACCAGCGCTGACGCCTGTGTCTGGTCAGGCGCCGCTGACGCGCCCTTTACAATCCGCGCTGGTTTGGGGCGTTAGCTCAGTTGGTTAGAGCAGAGGACTCATAATCCTTTGGTCGTAGGTTCAAGTCCTACACGCCCTACCATACCAACCAAGTCTATTTGTGCCTTGAGAGTGGTCGATGAGAACTTCGAGATTGACCCTATCCATTTAATTTCCAACTTGACCGCGTTATTTGTAGGCAATCCAGGTTTTTGTTGGTTGCCGGAAAAGAAAACCAAAAAAATGAAAATCCAGGCGCTCACCAAGAATAAGCCCATTGGAATAGGCAATACTCGAAAGCATAGGCGATAGAAACTGCGACGTGAATGGTTTGCTTGGTGAGTAGTCGTAACAGGTTCGATCCCTGCAGTTTCAAAGTAGATTTTGGCGGCGTTGACAGAGCCTAGCGTTTCATACTCCATGAAATGCTGGCTGGCAAATCTCCAACATGCGCCGCAAAGCATCGCCAACGCCGAGCAGACGAACACGTAAATTATAAATCCATTGTTAGGCAGATTTGCCCAGTCGCCAACCTTGATCGAAGCGACGAATACGAGGGCAGTCGCCCCCGAGAGTGTAAGCAACAGATCGATAATCTTTATGTAGCTTTCCCAGGCCTTAGAAAGTGCCGACGCGTAGTTCTCGTAAACCTTTTGCTTGTCGAATTCTTTCATCGTCGCGCGGCGCTTATTTGTTTATCGTCTGTATGGTTTGCATTCAGCTCAAAAGAGGACTGAGGCAATATAGCATTTTTGCGTACATGGTCGCCTCCAACGGTTAACAATTACCTTCGTCAATTTGCAGATATGCAACACACGTCGAATCCATTTTCTCCTGCGCTTGTGCTCCTTTGGCTGGCTTGGCCGTACCTTGCCTTGGCTGCCGCGGAAGCGCCGGGCGCTGCCGCTGCGCCAGACGCCTCCACCTGACTTGAGGTACTGGAGCCGCTGGCCGCACAAGGGCATGCCAGCGCGCAGTTCAATTTGGGTGTGTTGCACGACGTGGGGCGCGGTGTGTGGCAAGACCACGCGCTGGCCGCACGCTGGTACCGCATGGCCGCCAAGCAAGGGCACGCGGCGGCCCAGTTCAACCTGGGCGGCCTTTATTTTGAGGGGCAGGGCGTGCCCAAAGACCTCGTGCGTGCGGCCGTGTGGTTCACCCTGGCGGCTACCGCCGGGTTTGACGGCGCCAGCCGCAACCGCAACAGTGTTTCAAGCCTGCTGAGCCCGGAACAGATTGCCACCGTGCAGCAACTGGCACGGGCCTGCCGCCAAAACAACTACGTCGACTGCGATTGACCCGCCTGAACGGGGTTGGTGTAAACCCCTATTTGACTTATATTTAACAACATTGTTAAATATAAACATGAATGTCGATGCCACCACCGCGAGCACCGCTCCAACAGACGCCCTCAGCGCTGCGTTCGCCGCGCTGGCCGACCCAACCCGCCGCGCCATCCTGGAGCGTCTGGCCATGGGTGAAACCACCGTGGGCGACCTCATCAAGCCTTTCCCTATTTCGGGCCCGGCGATTTCGCGGCACCTGCGGGTGCTTGAAAACGCCAGGCTGATCGAACGCAAGGTGGACGCGCAATGGCGCATTTGCAAACTCAATGCGCCGGGGCTGCGCGCCGCCAACGACTGGCTGCAGCACTACCGCGAGTTTTGGGAGCACAGCCTGGACCGCCTGGTCGATGTGCTCGAAAGCGCTGAAGGTCTTGAGCCGCAGGGCCGCTCCCAAGGCCGCAAGCCGCGTCGTCCATTACCCCAACCCAAACGTCAACCCGGATTTAGAAAAAGGAAATCACCATGAATGCCCCCGAACGCTTCACCCTGAACCAGACGCGGTTCATCCGCGCGCCCATCGGCAAAGTCTTTGACGCGTTTGCCACACAGGCCGGGCTCGCCTCCTGGATGGGCTCACGTGGCACCAGCCTGAAAAGCGTGGCCGCCGACCCGCGCGTGGGTGGCGACTGGCGCATCGAGATGGTGGCGCGGGACGGCAGCCAGTTTGTAGTGGGTGGCCAGTTCAAACAGCTGGAGCGCCCACACCGCGTGGTTTACACCTGGAAATGGGAGGGCGACCAAAGCCCGATGCCGCATGTCGAAACCCTGATCGAGGTGAACCTCGCTGAGAAAAACGGTGGCACCGAGCTGCACATGAAACACAGCGGCTTCCCGGTGGGCATGGCGCGCGACGGTCACGACCAGGGCTGGAAATCCACCCTCAACCGCCTCAACGACTACCTCGACCCAGAGGGCATCGCCGGCACCGTCAAGCTGTTGGGCGACGTGCGCTCCACTTACACGCGCACGGTGCGCATGGCGCTGGCCGAGAAAAATGTGCCCTATACCCTGGCGCCCAGCGGCCCGCATTCACCGCAGGTTCTGGCGGTTCATCCATTTGGCCGCATTCCGGCTTTGCAGGATGGCGTGATCGACGTCTGGGAGACGGCAGCGATCCTGAATTACCTCGACGAGTGTTTTGGAGAGGGCGCCTTGTTTCGCCCTGGCACCATCATGGAGCGCACCCGCACTGCAGGTTGGATCAGCGCTGTGAACAGTTACCTGTACGACACGATGGTGAAGCGCTACGTGTTGCAGATACTCTTCCCCAAAGGCGAAGGCGGGCAACCCAACCGCGCGGTGATCGACGCGGCACTGACCGACATGCCAGCCCAATTCGCGGCGCTGGAGCAAGCCTACGCCGGTGGCGCCTACCTGGCGGGCAACAGCTTCAGTGGCGCCGATTTGTTTGTGGCACCGATCCTGGCCTATGTGCAGGCCTTCCCTGAAGGTGCAGAGCTGATGGCGCGTTACCCCAACGTCTTGCGCGGCCAGGAGTTGGTGCGTTCGCGCGCCAGTTTTGCTGCGACGAATCCGACAGCCTGAATCCTGAGCCCTGAAACCTGAACAAGGTCATTTTGTTTTCCCAACCCACCAAGGAGCAACGACATGAGTTACCTGCCCGGAAAATTCGTCTGGTTTGAGCACGTGTCCAACGACGTCGCGAAGTCGAAAAAGTTTTACCAAAACCTGATCGGCTGGTCGGTCGCAGATGTGCCCATGGGGGACCAGGCCTACAGCATGATCATGAACGGCGGCAGCGGGCCAGAGCATGGCATTGGCGGCCTGCGCACCGCCACGCACGGCATGCCCAGCCACTGGATCTCCTACCTCTCGGTGCCCGATGTCGAC
>JANMMR010000080.1:0-14583 GCA_031373455.1 Rhodoferax sp. | reverse complement strand
ACCTGGCGCCTATTTGCGCATTGGCCAGGGCGAGCAAGACGCCAGCGGTCAGGGCGGCAAAGGCAGTTGTTACCTGCACAACAACCGTTACGATTTCAATGACGACATTTTGCCTCTGGGCTCGGCGCTGCACGCCAGTCTCGTGGAGCAAGGCCTACCGCTGGAAGTTGCGTAGTTCGGTTCACCTCTTTCCTTTTCACAATTTTTTCGTCCACCGGAGCTCACCATGAAATTTAGACAAAAAGCACTTACAGGTCTCGCAGGAGTTGCACTGACAGCTACTGCTTTTGTAGCATCCGCAGTCACGCTTCGTATTGCCAATCAGGGCGACGCGTTGTCGCTGGATCCGCATTCGTTGAACGAGTCCCTCCAGATCACCGTGTTGCGCAACATCTACGAACCCCTGGTGGACCGCGGGCCTGACTACAAACTCATCCCGCGCCTGGCAACCGAGTGGAAACAAACCGCGCCGACGGTGTGGCGTTTCAATTTGCGCAAAAACGTCCAGTTCCATGATGGCACGCCGTTCACGGCTGACGACGTGATCTTCAACTACGAGCGCGCCAAAGACCCGGGCTCCGACATGAAGACCTATGTGGGCATCATCAAGGAAATCAAGAAGATTGACGCCCACACCATCGATTTCATCACCACCTCGCCTTTTCCCATCTTGCCCGAGCTGTTCTACGGCTGGCTGCAGATGAGCAAGAAATGGTGCGAAGACAACCAGGCCACCAAGCCGGTGGACCGCCGCAAGGGCATCGAAAATGCCGCGTCTTTCCGCGCCAATGGCACCGGGCCTTACCGCGCCCGCGAACGCCAGCCCAACGTGCGCAGCGTGTTTTCACGCTCCGGCAACTATTGGGGCAAGGTTGAAGGCAACATCGATGAAGTCGTCTTCACACCCATCGGCAGCGACCCGACCCGCGTGGCAGCGCTGCTGTCGGGCGAAGTGGATGTGATGGAGCCTGTGCCCGTGCAAGACGTGGAACGCATCAAGGCCAATGCCAATTTGAAAATGCTGCAGGGCCCGGAGTTGCGCATCATTTTCCTGGGCATGGACCAGAAACGCGACGAGCTGCTGTTCTCCAACGTCAAAGGCAAAAACCCGTTCAAAGACAAACGCGTGCGCCAGGCGTTTTTTCAGGCGATTGATGAAGACGCCATTGTCAAAACCGTCATGCGCGGCGCGGGCGTTCCGGCGGCGCTGATGTTCCCGCCGCAAGTCAAAGGTTTCGCGCCTGACTTGGCCAAGCGCATGCCTTACGACCCCGAAGGCGCGAAAAAGCTGCTGGCGGAAGCCGGTTACCCCAACGGCTTTGAAGTCAAGCTCAATTGCCCGAACGACCGTTACGTGAACGACTCTGAAATTTGCCAGGCGGTGGCCAGCCAGCTGGCGCGCGTTGGCGTGAAAATCAACCTCGAAGCCGAAACCAAGGGCACTTACTTCCCCAAGATTTTGCGTCGCGACACCAGCTTTTACATGCTGGGCTGGACATCCAGCACGGTTGACGCCCACAACGTGTTGTACCCGATCATGTCGTCACCCGGCGACGGCGGACGCGGCCAGTTCAACCTGGGCGCTTATAGCAACCCGCGCATTGACGAATTGACGGTCGCCATCGGCTCCGAAACCGACGACAAGAAACGCAATGACATGATCCGGGAGGCGCTCAAAATCCACCAGGACGACATCGGGCATATTCCGCTGCACCAGCAGGCCTTGAACTGGGGCGCGCGCAAAAACGTTGAATTGGTCCAGCATCCGGGCAATGAAATGCAGTGGCGTTTCATCAAGGTCAACAAGTAGTTGGCTGCAGGTGTCGCTGCTTGAAGTCAAAAATCTCGTTGTAGAGTTTCCGAACCGGCGCGGCACCCTGCGCGCCATTGACGATATCTCGTTCGAGATTGCGCCCGGAGAAATCCTGGGCGTAGTAGGTGAATCCGGTGCTGGCAAATCGCTCACTGGCGCGGCCATCATCGGCCTGCTGGAGCCGCCGGGGCGCATTGCCAGCGGCCAGATCCTGCTTGAGGGCAAACGCATCGACAACCTCGAATTTGACGACATGCGGCACATTCGGGGGCGGCAGATTGGCGCCATTTTCCAGGACCCGCTGACATCGCTGAATCCGCTCAACACAGTCGGCCAGCAATTGGTTGAAACGATCCTGGCGCATTTGCCAGTGTCGCCCAAAGAGGCCCGGCAGCGGGCGATCAAGCTGCTGCAAGACACCGGCATACCGGCGCCAGAGCAGCGCATCGACCACTACCCCCACCAGTTCTCCGGCGGCATGCGCCAGCGCGTCGTGATCGCCCTGGCGCTGGCGGCCAAGCCCAAACTCATCGTCGCTGACGAGCCTACGACGGCGCTCGATGTATCCATCCAGGCGCAGATCATTTCGCTCCTGAAGAAAATCTGCAAAGAACATGGCGCGGCGGTGATGCTGATCACCCACGACATGGGCGTGATCGCCGAAACCTGCGACCGCGTAGCCGTCATGTACGCGGGCCGCATAGTGGAGATTGGCCCGGTGCATGAGGTCATCAACTACCCGGTGCACCCCTACACCGCCGGGTTGATGGGCGCCATTCCCGACATCACCCAGGACCGCGAGCAGTTGAGCCAGATCGACGGCGCCATGCCACGCCTGAACGCCATTCCGCCCGGCTGCGCCTTCAACCCGCGCTGTCCCATGACACACGCCCGTTGCCTCACCGAACGGCCCGAATTGCAGGCGGTGGGCCCGACGCACTCCGCCTGCTGGCTGCACCAGGAGGTAACGGTATGACGGAATTTTCCGACGGGCCGCCCCGAGGTTCTCGAAGAGCGGCGGAGCCAAAATTAGCCCCCTCGGGGGGCAGCGCAGCATACGCAGTGGCAAGCGTGGGGGCCCCTCTGGTCCAGGCCAACGACCTGGCGATGTCGTTTGACGTCTCGCCGCCCTGGCTCAACCGGGTGCTTGAACGCAAACCCAGGGTGAGCCTTCGCGCGGTCGATGGTGTCAGCTTCGACATCGAGAAGGGCAAGACGCTGGCGCTGGTGGGCGAATCCGGCTGCGGCAAAAGCACGGTGGCGCGCCTCCTGGTGGGCCTCTACGAGCCAACGCGTGGCAGCTTCAAATTTGACGGACAAGACGCCCACGCCACCTACCATTCGCCGGATGGCCTGAAGCTGCGCCGCCGCATCCAGATGATTTTTCAGGATCCGTATGCGTCGCTCAACCCGCGCTGGATCGTGCAGGACATCATTGGCGAGCCGCTCACCGAGCATGGCCTCATTTCAGACGAAACCGAGCTCAGGAACCGGGTGGGCGAATTGCTGGAGTCGGTCGGCCTGAGCCGCCTGGATTCCGTCAAATACCCGCACCAGTTCTCGGGCGGGCAGCGCCAGCGCATCTCCATCGCCCGTGCCCTGGCGACCCAGCCCGAATTTCTGGTGTGCGACGAGCCGACCTCCGCACTGGACGTGAGTGTGCAGGCGCAGGTGCTCAACATCATGAAAGACCTGCAGCGCAGGCTCGGACTCACCTACCTCTTCATCTCGCACAACCTGGCTGTCGTGCGCCATGTGAGCGACCAGGTCGGTGTGATGTACCTGGGCCGGCTGGTCGAACTGGCAGACAAACAGACTCTCTTCGCCAACCCGCGCCACCCGTATACGCGCATGCTGCTGGACGCCATTCCCAAAATGCACGACGTGGGCCGCGCCCGCACGCCGGTGCAAGGTGAGGTGCCCAACCCGCTTGATCCTCCACCGGGCTGCGCCTTCAACCCGCGTTGCCCGCACGTGAATGACCGCTGCCGCACCGAGCGGCCGGTGCTCAAGACCATTGGCGGCATCCGCATTGCCTGCCACGCGGTGGAAGAGGGCCGCCTGTAGGTTTCTGCCAGCGGCCAGCGGCGGGTGTTCAGGGCTTGTCTTAAGATGGCCCTCATGACCCTCGCCACACAATTTTCATCCTTTAAAGTCCAGACCGTCCGGGTTTGGGCTTTGTCCCTGCCCTACTTCAAGTCCGACGAAAAGTGGAAAGCGCGGGGCCTTCTGGCGGTCATCGTCGCGCTGAACCTTGGCTCGGTCTTCATGCTGGTCCAGATCAACGACTGGAACCGCCTGTTTTACGATGCGCTGCAAAACAAGGACGCCGCCGTGTTCTGGGTGCAGCTGGGGCGCTTCACCTACCTCGCATTCGGCTTCATCGTGATTGCCGTCTACAAGTTTTACCTCACGCAGCTGCTGGACATGCGCTGGCGCGCCTGGATGACCGCGCACTACCTGGAGCGCTGGTTGTCGAACCAGGCCTTTTACCGGATGGAGCTGGCACGCTTCACCGGCAACAAGAGCGAAGGGGCGTCGGGCAAGGATCAATCCACGCCCGACAACCCGGACCAACGGATTCAGGAAGACATCAATCAATTCACCAGCTACACCGTGTCCTTGACGATGGGCCTGCTCAACGCCCTCGTCACGTTGGTGAGTTTTGTCGGCATTCTGTGGAGTTTGTCCGGCAATTTCGCGTTTGATGTGGCGGGCGCCACCGTCGACATTCCGGGCTTCATGGTCTGGGCCGCCGTGTTGTACTGTGTGGTGGGAAGCTACATCAGCCACGCCATCGGCCGGCCGCTGTCGCGGCTCAATTTCCAGCAGCAGCAACTCGAAGCCGATTTCCGCCACCACATGGTGCGCGTGCGCGAATACAGTGAATCCATCGCGCTGGATCGCGGCGAGAAGGTCGAACGCACCCAGCTTGACCTGCGCTTCTCGAAAGTCCTGGCCAACTACCTGCAACTGCTCAAGACCCAGAAAAACCTCACCTGGTTCACCGTGGGCTTCGGCCAGGCGGCCGTGGTGTTTCCGTTTGTGGTGGCGGCGCCGCGCTTCTTCAGCGGGGCGATCCAGCTCGGCCAGCTGATGCAGATTTCCAGCGCCTTTGGGCGCGTGCAGGATTCCCTGAGCTGGTTCGTCGACAACTACAGCACCCTGGCCACCTGGCGCGCCACGACAGACCGCTTGACCAGTTTTGAAGACAGCTTCAAGTCTTTGGCGCTGGCCAACCAGGCGCCACCGGTTGCTGAATCGGACACGCTGGATATTCAGGATCTGACCCTGTCACTGCCCACCGGCAGCGTTCTGCTTCAGGGCGCCCGTTTGCGCGCGCAGGCCGGTGACCGCATTTTGTTGCAGGGCCCCTCGGGCAGTGGCAAGTCCACCCTGTTTCGCGCCATTGCCGGCATCTGGCCGTTTTCCACCGGGCGCATTGGCAAACCGGCCTCGTCAATGTTCATTCCACAGCGCCCGTATTTCCCCGACGGAACCTTGCGTGATGCACTGGCCTACCCGGAGCCGGCCTCCACTTACAGCGACGCGCAATTGACCCAAGCGTTACAAGAGGCGATGTTGCCGCAACTGGTTGACAGGCTCGACAGCTCGGACGCCTGGAGCCAAAAACTCTCCGGTGGCGAACAACAACGCCTGTCGATCGCGCGGGTATTCCTGAAAAACCCAATTTGGGTATTTTCGGACGAAGCCACGAGCGCTTTGGACATCGAAACTGAAGAAAATCTGTATAAAAAGCTTCTAAGTCACGTAAAACAAGCGAAAGGCGCTATTATTTCAATAGCACACCGGCCTTCGGTCGCCGCTTTCCACAACACCACCTGGACGCTGGAGCGGCAGGGCGAGGGTGCCGCGGCGCTGTACCAGGTGCGCTCAAGCGGCGCCGGGTGACGCCGCTGCGCCACAGTTGAATTTTTCGTACCCGCGCGCGCGCAACTCGCAGGCCGGGCAGGTGCCGCAGCCGTACCCCCAGGCGTGGCGATGTTTGCGGGCACCCAGGTAACAGGTGTGGGTGTGCTCAATGATGAGGTTCACCAGGGCCTCGCCGCCTTGTGGCGATCCCGATTGCGCACCGAGTGATTCAGCGAGTTGCCAGGTCGCCGCCTTGTCGATCCACATCAAGGGTGTTTCGATCAAATAACGTTTGTCAATGCCCAGCGACAGGGCCAGTTGCATCGCCTTCATGGTGTCGTCCCGGCAATCCGGGTAACCTGAAAAATCGGTCTCGCAAACGCCAGTCACGATGACCTGCAAGTCGCGCCGGTACGCCACCGCTGCTGCCAATGTGAGAAAAAGCAGGTTGCGCCCCGGCACAAAGGTGTTGGGCAGGCCGTTTTGCGCCATCTGGAAGGCGGTGTCGTGCGTGAGTGAGGTTTCACTGACTTCACCGAGCACACCCAAGTCGAGCAAGTGGTCGTCACCCAGTTTGTGCGCCCAGGCGGGAAACTGCGTTTTGATCTCCTGCAGCACATTCAAGCGCGATTCCAGCTCCACGTGATGGCGCTGGCGGTAATCAAAGGCAATGGTTTCCACGCGCTCATATTTTGTGAGCGCCAAAGCCAGGCAGGTGGTGGAATCCTGCCCGCCTGAAAACAGAACCAGCGCCGTTTTGTGCATGAAATTAATTGGGGTCAGATTCCAATTATTCATGCGCACTTTGCATAGTTAATTGGAATCTGACCCCAATTGTTTGGAGTTGGTTAAATCGTCACGCCACCGTCGATCACAATACTCTGCCCGGTGATGAAAGTCCCCGCCTGCGAGGCCAGAAACACCGCCGCTCCGGCGATTTCGTCGGGCTCGCCAATTCGCCGCAAAGGCGTGGTGGCGGTGCGTTTTTTCAGCATCTCGGCGTCTTCCCACAGGGCCTTGGCAAAATCGGTCTTGATCAGCCCCGGCGCGATGCAGTTCACGCGGATGTTGTGCGGGCCAAACTCGTGCGCCAGGTTGCGCGCCAGTTGCATGTCGGCCGCCTTGCTGATGCCATACGCGCCAATCACCGGTGTGCCGCGCAGCCCGCCTATGCTGCTGACAATGATGATCGCGCCATCCTTGCGCGCGATCATCTGCGGCGCCACAAAGTTGATCAGCCAGTGGTTCGAGAGGATGTTGTTGTCCAGGATCTTGCGGAACTGCTCGTCTTCGATGCCGGCCATCGGCCCGTAATACGGGTTGCTCGCCGCGTTGCACACCAGCACGTCAACCTTGCCCCAGTGCCGCATCGCCTCGTCCACAAGGTTTTTCAACTGCTCTTTGCTCGAGATGTTGGCCGCCACCGCAATGGCCGTGCCGGCGCCGTAGCGGGCGTTCAGGGCCGCCGCCACCTCGTCACACGGCACCTGCTTGCGCGATGAAATGACCACTTTCGCGCCCTGCTCAGCCATGCGTTCGGCGATGGCCTTGCCTATGCCTTTGGATGAACCGGTGATGACGGCGACTTTGCCCGCCAGTGAAAACAATGACACAGGCAACTCCTCAGACTTTGGCAGTTGATTTCTCTGACGCGGCATCAACGCCCGCGCCATCTCCTTTGCCACCGCCTTTGTCAGCGCCCTTGTCCACGCCATACCGCCCGTATTCGAGGCGCGCGATGGTACGGTTGTGCACTTCGTCAGGCCCGTCGGCAAGGCGCATCGTGCGCATGCTCGCATAGGCGCGCGCCAAGCCCGCGTCGCTGCTCACACCGGCCGCGCCAAAGGCCTGGATCGCGTGGTCGATGATGCGCAAGGCCGCCAGCGGCGCGGCCACCTTGATCATGGCGATCTCGGCGCGCGCGTGCCGGTTGCCCAGCTTGTCCATCAGGTCGGCGGTCTTGAGCGTGAGCAGCCGCGTCATTTCAATATCGATGCGCGCCTCGGCCACACGCTGCTCCCACACAGATTGTTCTGAAATGCGTTTGCCAAAGGCCACGCGCGACTGCAGGCGTTTCACCATCTTTTCCAGCGCCACTTCCGCCACACCAATGGTGCGCATGCAGTGGTGGATGCGCCCGGGTCCAAGCCGCCCTTGCGCGATCTCGAACCCGCGGCCTTCCCCCAACAGCAGGTTTTCCACCGGCACACGCACGTTTTTCAACACCACTTCGGCATGTCCGTGGGGCGCGTCGTCGTAGCCAAACACCGGCAACATGCGCACGATCTCGATGCCCGGCGAATCCAGCGGCACCAGCACTTGCGACTGCTGGGAGTGTTTCGGCGCGTCCGGGTTGGTCTTTCCCATCAGGATGGCAATCTTGCAGCGCGGGTCGCCGACGCCGCTGGACCACCACTTGGTGCCGTTGATGACATAGTGGTCGCCGTCGCGCTCGATGCGGGTCGCGATGTTGGTGGCGTCACTGGACGCCACATCCGGCTCGGTCATCAGAAACGCCGAGCGGATGTCACCGGCCAGCAAGGGCTCCAGCCACTGCTTCTTGTGAGCCTCGCTGCCGTAACGCGACAACACCTCCATGTTGCCAGTGTCTGGCGCCGAGCAGTTGAACACTTCAGAGGCGAACTTCACGCGCCCCATTTCTTCGGCGCAAATCGCGTATTCAAGATTGGTGAGGCCGGCGCCCTGGTACGGGCTGTCTTCAGGCAGGGAATCCTTGGGCAAAAACAGATTCCACAAACCTTCGGTTTTGGCTTTTGCCTTGAGCTCTTCAACGATGGGCACCACTTGCCAGCGGTTGTCGCCAAACGCTTTCATCTGCGCTTCAAACACCGGCACCGCCGGGTAAATGTGCGCGTCCATGAACGCCTTGACGCGGTCGCGCCAGTAGATTTGGGTGTCTGACAAGGTGAAGTTCATGGTGTGCTTTCAGGAGTTTCGCGTTGAGTTTACGATGCACCCATGACAAAAAACAAGAATCTCAAAGCGTTCGTGGCCATCCTTGTCGCCGTGGTGATAGCGGCGGCGGTGGCCTGGGCCGGCAGCCGGGCCGACACCGCCACTGCATATGGGTGGCCGCTGCTGCTGTTTTGCGCCGCACTCGCCTTTGCCATCCAGTGGGTCGCCTTTGTGCCCGCCTACGCGTTGCAAACCGAGAAGTTTTACGACCTGGCGGGCAGCCTCAGCTTTCTCGCGCTCCTGGCCAGCGCCGCGCATTTTGGCCCGCCGCGCGAATTCGCTGACAAACTCCTGCTGCTGATGTGTGCCGCCTGGGCCTTGCGGCTGGGTCTCTTCCTGTTCCTGCGCATCCACAAGGAGGGGTCGGACAAACGTTTCACCGCCATCAAACCTTCCGCACCGCGATTTCTCATGGCCTGGACGATGCAGGGCCTGTGGGTGTTCCTCACGCTGAGCCCGGTATTGATGGTACTGGGCTCGCCCGCGCGGCATTTCACCACCCTGTGGACGTATGCGGGCGCGGCCCTGTGGGCGCTGGGTTTTGGCGTCGAAGTGCTGGCAGACTGGCAAAAGCGGCAGTTCAGCGCCGACCCGGCCAATCGGGGCCGGTTCATCGGGACCGGCCTGTGGGCCTGGTCACGCCATCCCAACTATGCGGGGGAAATTTTGCTGTGGGTGGGGGTGTTCATCGTCTGCGCGCCCATGTTGCAAGGCTGGCAGTGGGTGGGCCTGGTCTCACCCCTGTTTGTCACCCTGCTGTTGACCAGGGTCAGCGGTATTCCCCTGCTCGAAGCCAGCGCCAAAGAGCGCTGGGGGAACGACCCGGCTTACATCGCCCATGTGGCCCGCACGCCGGTGTTGTGGCCACGGCTTTGGCCCAAGGCGCCGCCCGCAATCACTCCACCGTGACACTCTTGGCCAGATTGCGCGGTTTGTCCACATCCGTCCCCCGCGCGCAGGCGGTGTGGTAGGCCAGCAATTGCAGTGGCACCACGTGCAACATGGGTGAGAGCTCGCCGTAGTGCTCGGGCATGCGGATCACATGGATGCCTTCGTCGCTTTCAATCTTCGTGCCCGCATCGGCCAGCACATACAACACACCGCCGCGCGCGCGCACCTCGTGCAGGTTGCTCTTGAGCTTTTCCAGCAACACGTCATTCGGCGCAACCGTAACCACCGGCATTTCGCTGGTCACCAGCGCCAGCGGGCCGTGTTTGAGCTCGCCCGCCGGGTAAGCCTCGGCGTGGATGTAACTGATCTCCTTGAGCTTGAGCGCACCTTCCAGCGCAATCGGGTAATGCAGGCCGCGCCCGAGGAACAGCGCGTTTTCCATTTTCGCGAAGTCTTCCGCCCAGGCGATGACTTGTGGCTCCAGCGCCAGCACGGCGGAGAGCGCAGCGGGCAGATGGCGCATGGCCTTGAGGTGGCGCTGCTCTTCGGCGGCGCTCAGGTGGCCGCGCGTTTTGGCCAAAACCAGCGTCAACAGGAAGAGTCCGGCCAGTTGCGCCGTGAAGGCTTTGGTCGACGCCACGCCAATCTCGATGCCCGCGCGTGTGATGTAAGAGAGTTTGCACTCGCGCACCATGGCGCTGGTGGCCACGTTGCAGATGGTCAACGTGTGGGCCATGCCCAGCCCTTGCGCGTGGCGCAGTGCGGCGAGTGTGTCGGCCGTCTCGCCCGACTGAGTGATGGTGACCACCAGCGTCTTCGGGTTGGGCACCGAGTCGCGGTAGCGGTACTCACTGGCCACCTCCACCTGGGTCGGGATTTTGGCGATGCTCTCGAGCCAATATTTGGACGTGCAGCCGCTGTAATAACTGGTGCCGCAGGCCAGGATCAACACCGAATCGATGTGTTTGAAGACCTTGGCTGCGCTTTCACCACCTGTGCCATCAAACAGGTCTGGCACGATGCCTTCCACCCCTTCGAGCGTGTCGCCAATGGCGCGCGGCTGCTCAAAAATCTCCTTTTGCATGTAGTGGCGGTAGGGCCCGAGCTCTGCCGCGCCACTGTGCGCCAGCACGGTTTTCACCGGCCGCTGGGCCGGTAGCACGGCTTTGTGTGATTTGTCGACCAGCCAGTATTTGCCCAATTGCACGTCGACCACGTCGCCTTCGTCCAGGTAGACGATCTGGTCGGTCACGCCGGCCAGGGCCATCGCGTCGGAGGCGAGGAAGTGCTCGCGCCCGTCTTTGCCCACGCCCAGGATCAGCGGTGAACCGGCGCGCGCACCAATCAGGCGCTGCGGCTCGTCTTTGCAGAACACGGCGATGGCGTAGGCGCCGTGCAGTTGTTTGACCGCCGCCTTCACGGCTTCAAAAATGTCGCCGTCGTAAAGGCTGTCGATCAGGTGGGCGATGACCTCGGTGTCGGTCTGGCTCTGGAAAGCATAACCCTTTGCCTTGAGTTGCGCGCGCAACTCGTCGTGGTTTTCAATGATGCCGTTGTGCACCAGGGCCACGCGGCCGGGGCGCGTCTCGTAGCTCTGGCCAGGGCTTGTTGGGGCACCTTTTGCGTCGCTTTTGGCGGCACCGGATTTGGTGAACACCGACTCCGGCCCGTGGCTGAAATGCGGGTGCGCGTTGTGCACCGCGGGCGCGCCGTGGGTGGCCCAACGCGTGTGCGCAATGCCAACCAGGCCTTCCAGATGCGTGGCCTGCACCTGTTCCATCAACTCCGACACGCGCGAGGTGCTGCGCGCACGCCGCAGACCTGGGGGCTGCTTCGCATCCGGCCCGCCCGCATACACCGCCACGCCGCAGGAGTCGTACCCCCGGTACTCAAGCCGTTGCAGGCCCTGGACCAGGATGGGAACGATATTGCGGGTAGAAACTGAACCGACGATGCCACACATGCGAACTCCTTGTTGAAGGTGGTGGCCACTTTAAGGGGCTTTGCTTAAAATAGGGAGTTGATTTCTTGCCAATTTTGAACTTTAATTTCACAAGGTTCATTGAACGGCAGATAATTCCAAAATGACGACAATTTCGGAACAAAGCTCGCAAGCATTTTCATTGGACGCGACCGACTTGCAAATCCTCGACCAATTGCAAACCGACGCCTCGCTCACCAACCAGCAGCTGGCAGAACGGGTGTTCACCTCCCCGCCCACCTGCCTGCGCCGCGTCAAACGGCTCAAGGAGGCGGGTTTTATCGAGCGCCAGATTGCCATCCTCAACACCGACAAACTCGCCCCGCTGCTGGGCTACGGGCTGACTGCGATTGTGGAAATCACGCTGGAGCGGCAAGACGCGAAAAGCCTGGAGGTATTTGAAGCCCGCGTGGGCGCCGACGAAGCCGTGCAGCAGTGTTACCGCGTCTCGCCCGGGCCGGATTTTGTGCTGACGGTGTTCGCCCTCGACATGCCGGCCTACTTGGCCTTGACCGAGCGCCTCTTCACGCTGGACAGCAATGTGCGCAACGTGAAGGCTTTTTTCAGCGTGAAACGCAGCAAGTTCGCGCCGGGGTTCCGGCTGGCAGAGTTTGACCAATAATTAACACCCATGTTAATTATTGGTGATTTTTATCCTATTTTTCCAAAAATGCGAGTGAAATCGGCATCCAAGTCACGTGAAATGGCGTTTTATTGCTATTTATTTTATAGCATACCAGAGGAAGGCCATGCAAACAGCGCCAGCCCATCCCGTCACTGCTTCACAAACCCGATCTGTTTGATCATGGCGCCCCATTTGTCGTAAGCGGCCCGAATGTCTGCGCTGAGCTCGGCCGGTGTGCCGGGCGAAGTCTCATACGCGCCGCGCGAGATCGACTCCTTCACCTGTGGCGAATTGAGCGCCTGGCCCAATGCAGCATTGACTTTGGCGACCAGATCCGGCGCCATGCCGGCGGGGCCCACCACCGCGATCCAGCTGGTGAGGTCAATGCCGGGCACGCCCCCTTCACTGATCGTTGGCACGTCCGGGATGTAGATGTTGCGCTGCGGCGCAGCCACGCCGATCATGCGGATGCGCCCGGTCTTGCTGTTGCTGATGGCAGTGGGCGCGGCGTCGAAATAGGCTTGCACCCGGCCTTCGAGCAGGTCGCGTGCGGCGTCTGCCGTGCCTTTGTAGGGCACGTGCACGGTCTCGATGCCAGCGGCCTTGCTGAAGGCTTCGGCGTAAACGTGGGAGGAAGTACCGGTGCCAAACGAGGCGAAATTCAGTTTGCCGGGATTGGCCTTGGCCCAGGCCACCAGCTCCTTCTCGGTAGTCGCCGGCACCGAGGTGTGCAAGGTGAGCACGAGCGGGCCGCGGGTGGCCATGGAGATGGGCGTGAAGTCCTTGAACGGGTCATACGGCACAGCGCTGAGCGTGTGCGGGTTCTGGGCAAAGACGCTGGAGGGCGCGTAGAGCAGCGTGTGGCCGTCGGCGGGCGCCTTCATCACCTCCTGGGCTGAAATCATCATGCTGGCGCCGGGTTTGTTGTCGACGATCACCTGCGTGCCGGTGATCTCGCCGAGTTTTTGCGCGATGGCGCGCGCCTGGCCATCCAGCGAACCCCCTGCGGCAAGGCCCACCAACAGGCGAATCGGTTTGCCCGGCTGCGGAAACACCGCTTGGGCCTGGCTGGCCAATGGCATCAAGGCAGCCAGACTGGCCGTTACCGTCCAGATTGCGAGCGCGCGGCGGCTGAATCTCTTGTTGTACATGCTTTTTTCCTTTAAATTCACCCCATTCGGGTGCTGATCTTGCGTATTTTGAACAGTTCGTCCAAAATATGCAACATGAAAGTGACCCACCTGACACGCACGGACGAACGGATTTTGATGTCTGACATCTTCGAGCGGGACCAAAAACCGGTTCGGGAAAAGCTCGGAAGCTGGTCAGAACCGGCGCGGGACCTGCCCATTTACCGCGACTGCGAGGTGCTGGTGGTGGGCGGCGGGCCATCGGGCACGGCGGCGGCGGCGGCGGCCGCAAAGATGGGTGCCGACGTGGTGCTGCTGGAGCGTTACAACCACCTGGGCGGCCTCTCGACCGGTGGTCTCGTGATCTGGATAGACCGCATGACGGATTGGAGCGGTCAACTCGTGATCCGCGGTTTTGCCCAGGAGTTGTTTGACCGGCTGCCACCCGGCTCAGTTGCCGGGCCGGAACCCACCGACTGGGGCTCTACCGACACCGCCAAGGCCGCGCACTGGTCACTCAGAACGGCTGCATACCACGGCATCGTGACCTGGTCACCCACGCTGGATCCGGAGCGGCTCAAACTGCTGTCGCAAGAGATCATGATCGAGAACGGCGTGAAGCTGGTCTACCACTCGCTCGCCTGCGAGCCGATCATGCAAGACGGCCCCGGCGGCAAGCGGGTGGCTGGCGTTACTTTTGAAAGCAAGGAAGGCCGCATGGCGATCCGCGCCCAGGTGGTCATTGATGCCACGGGTGACGGCGACATCTTCGCCCGCGCGGGCGCCGCCTACGTGAACGACATCGAACAGGCTGACGTGCACCACTGCATGAACACCGCCTGGCTGTTTGGCGGGGTCAACATGGACAAATGGACGGCCTTCAGAAGCGGTCAGCCCGAGGCTTTTACCGCCTTCATGGCGCAAGGGCGCGAGACCTGCGGCCTGTTTGAGCGCCCGTTTGTTTCATGGCGCAATGACGTGGCGCTTTTCATGGGGCCACGCCAGTCGGGCTATTCGGCGCTGGATGTTGACGACCTCACCGCCGTCGAGGTCAAGTCGCACCGGGCTTTTGGCCAGCACCTCGACTATTACCGCGCCCACGCGCCGGGTTTTGAAAATGCATTTTTAATGCTGTCGGCACCGCAAATCGGCGTGCGCCATGCGCGCAGGCTTACCGGTGTTGACGCCGTGTTGCGCGCGCGCTGGCCCGATGGCGTGGCCCTGAAAGACGAAATTGGCGTGTCACCGGCGGTGTCGCCCAAGTTCCCCAACATCTCCATTCCCTATGGCGCGC
>JANMMR010000057.1:0-5829 GCA_031373455.1 Rhodoferax sp. | reverse complement strand
GCCTGGCGCGTGCAGAAAACGCTGGGTTTCCCCACCGTGATCCGCCCCAGCTTTACCCTGGGTGGCACAGGTGGCGGCATTGCCTACAACGCCGAAGAGTTCGAGACGATCTGCAAACGCGGCCTGGAAGCTTCCCCCACCAACGAGCTGCTGATTGAAGAATCCCTGCTCGGATGGAAAGAATACGAGATGGAGGTGGTGCGCGACAAGGCAGACAACTGCATCATCGTCTGCTCCATCGAAAACCTCGACCCGATGGGTGTGCACACCGGCGACTCCATCACCGTCGCCCCGGCGCAGACCCTGACTGACCGCGAATACCAAATCCTGCGCGATGCCTCGCTGGCCGTGTTGCGCGAAATCGGCGTGGATACCGGTGGCAGCAACGTGCAGTTCGCCATCAACCCGGACGACGGCCGCATGGTTGTGATCGAGATGAACCCGCGCGTCTCGCGCTCCTCCGCGCTCGCGTCCAAAGCCACCGGTTTCCCGATTGCCAAAGTGGCGGCCAAACTCGCCTGCGGCTACACCCTGGATGAGCTGAAAAATGAAATCACCGGCGGCGCCACGCCTGCGAGTTTTGAGCCGAGCATTGACTACGTGGTCACCAAAATCCCGCGTTTCGCTTTTGAGAAATTCCCCGCCGCTGCTTCGCGCCTGACGTCGCAGATGAAGTCGGTGGGCGAAGTCATGGCGATGGGCCGCACCTTCCAGGAGTCGTTCCAGAAAGCCTTGCGCGGGCTGGAAGTGGGCGTTGACGGCATGAACGAGAAAACGCAGGACCGTGAAGTACTGGAGCGCGAACTCGGCCACCCAGGCCCTGATCGCATCTGGTACGTGGGTGACGCGTTTGCGCAGGGCATGAGTGTGGAGGAGGTGTTTGCCCTCACCAAAATCGACCGCTGGTTCCTGGTGCAGATTGAGCAGATCGTGCAGATCGAGCTGGAGCTTGAGACGAAATCGCTCGACGATATAGACGCCGAAACCCTGCGGGCTCTCAAGCAAAAAGGTTTTTCAGACCGCCGCCTGGCGCGCCAGCTCAAAACGACGGACACCGCCATCCGCGAGAAGCGCCGCGCCCTGAACGTGCGGCCGGTCTACAAGCGGGTGGACACCTGCGCGGCCGAGTTCGCCACCAACACCGCGTACCTGTACTCGACCTACGAGTCTGAGGGCAGCGAGTGTGAAGCGGCGCCCACGAACAACAAAAAAATCATGGTGCTCGGTGGCGGCCCGAACCGCATCGGGCAGGGCATTGAATTTGACTACTGCTGTGTGCACGCCGCGCTGGCGCTGCGCGAAGACGGCTACGAGACCATCATGGTCAATTGCAACCCCGAGACCGTCTCCACCGATTACGACACCTCCGACCGTCTGTATTTCGAGCCGCTCACGCTCGAAGACGTGCTGGAAATTGTGGACAAGGAAAAGCCTTTGGGCGTGATCGTCCAATACGGCGGCCAGACGCCCTTGAAACTCGCCTTGGGGCTCGAAGCCAACGGCGTGCCCATCATCGGCACTTCGCCCGACATGATTGACGCGGCCGAAGACCGCGAGCGTTTCCAGAAATTGCTGCACGGCCTGGGCCTTCGCCAGCCGCCCAACGCCACCGCACGGGCCGAACCCGAGGCGCTGGAAAAAGCCGCTGCGCTGGGTTACCCGCTGGTGGTGCGCCCCAGTTACGTGCTGGGTGGCCGCGCGATGGAGATCGTGCACGAGCAGCGCGACCTGGAGCGCTACATGCGTGAAGCGGTGAAGGTGAGCAACGATTCACCCGTGCTGCTGGACCGTTTCCTCAACGACGCCATCGAGTGTGACGTGGACTGCATCCGCGACGCCACCGGCGCCACCTTCATCGGCGGCGTGATGGAGCACATCGAACAAGCCGGTGTGCACAGCGGCGACTCGGCCTGTTCGCTGCCGCCCTACAGCCTGCGTGCTGCCACGGTGGAAGAAATCAAGCGCCAGACGCGCGCCATGGCCGACGGCCTGAACGTGGTGGGCCTGATGAACGTGCAGTTCGCCATCCAGCATGTAGACGGGCAAGACGTGATCTATGTGCTGGAGGTCAACCCGCGCGCCAGCCGCACGGTGCCGTTTGTCAGCAAGGCCACCGGCGTCCAGCTGGCGAAGGTGGCTGCGCGTTGCATGGCCGGACAGTCGCTGGCCGCGCAGGGCATCACCCGTGAAGTCAACCCGCCGTATTTCAGCGTCAAGGAAGCGGTGTTTCCGTTCGTCAAATTCCCGGGTGTCGACACCATTTTGGGCCCCGAGATGAAGTCCACCGGCGAGGTGATGGGCGTGGGCTACACCTTTGGCCAGGCTTTTGTGAAGTCGCAAATCGGCGCGGGCACGCGTTTCCCGCACACCGGCACGGCCTTCATTTCCGTCAAGCAAAGCGACAAGCCGCGTGCGGTGGCGGTGGCACGGGAGCTTGCCGCCATGAGTTTTGACTTGATCGCCACACGCGGCACGGCAGCGGCCATCCAGGCGGCAGGCATTCCTTGCGCCGTGGTGAACAAATTCACCGAAGGGCGGCCGAACATCGTCGACATGATCAAAAACGACGAGATCGCGCTGGTTATCAACACCGTCGAGCAGCGGCGCAACGCCATCAGCGACTCGCGCCAGATCCGCACCTCGGCCCTGCTGGCGCGCGTGACCACCATCACCACCATCGCCGGCGCCGAGGCGGCTGCCGAAGGCATGAAATACATTGACCGGCTGGGCGTGATTTCAGTCCAGGAGATGCATTCGCGCCTCGGCGCTGCCGTGCAGGCGTAGGCGCCGGTTAGCCGTTAAAATCGGCGAATCGCCACGGATGCCGTGGCTTTTCTTTTTTTTGCGGACGCATCTTCCAGAGACAAACATGGCCACCATTCCCATCACCAAACGCGGCGCTGAAAAACTCAAGGCCGAGTTGCAAAACCTCAAGGCGGTTGAGCGCCCTGCGATCATCCGCGCCATTGCCGAAGCGCGCGCGCAGGGCGACATCAGCGAAAACGCCGAGTACGAAACCGCCAAAGACCGCCAGGGCTTCATCGAAGGCCGCATCGCCGAAGTGGAGGGCAAACTCTCGGCCTGCCAGATCATCGACCCGTCCACGCTGGACGCCGGCGGCAAGGTCGTGTTTGGCTCCACCGTCGAGCTCGAAGACGAAGACACCTCCAAGCGCGTGACGTACCAGATCGTCGGTGAAGACGAGGCTGACTTGAAACTCGGCCTGATCAACATCTCCTCGCCCATTGCCCGCGCGTTGATCGGCAAGGAGGAGGGTGACTCCGCCGAGGTGCAGGCACCGGGTGGCCTGAGGCACTATGAGATCAAGCGGGTTGAGTACAAATAAGTTGCCAAACCCGGAGGTTGCCAACCCGGCAACAAGCCTGTAATTAACTTGGGTATTAACAAATAATACAGATTTCGCCAGTAATTAACACCCATGTTAATTACTGGCGTTTTTTGAGCCCTGAATCGTAATTTCAGTGCTTTTTTGGCATCCAAGTCACGTATTATATGGATAGTTTGCTATTAATAAAGTAGCATACAGGATTCGCAATCTGAACTCGCAACCTGCATCCAATCTGCATTCAAGATCTGTCTCGGGAACCCAGGCTTCAGCTTTGTGACCGTTTCTTCACGCTCACCTGTTTGCGTTTCGCCCGCTTGATTTCCCCGCCCTGCGTGAGCCGCTGGTTGCCCAGGACACGCAGGGTTTTCACCTCGGGCCGCTGGCCGCCCCGGGTGCTGTATTTCAGCACTTTCACGTCACGTGGACCCGGCATGCGGTCTTCATCCACGGTCTTTTCCTTCGCCACTTTGGGGCGCCACAAGACCAGCAGTTTGCCAATGTGCTGAATCGGGGCGGCGCCCAGCTCGTCACACAGCGTCATGTACATGGCCTCGCGTGCGTCGCGTTCGCCTGCGAGCACGCGCACCTTGATGAGCCCGTGCGCCTTCAAGGCGTGGTCGGTTTCTTTTTTGACCGCGTCAGTCAGGCCGTCGTTGCCGATCATCACCACCGGGTCGAGGTGGTGCGCTTCGGCGCGGTGGGGTTTTCGTTCGGCAGGGGTGAGTTGAATTTTGGGCATACCGCTATTATCGAAGCTAACGATGAAATCAAGCAAAAGCAGCAAAGTCAACCGCGCCTGGATCAACGACCACGTCAACGACCCGTGGGTGAAGCTCGCCACCAAAGAGGGCTACCGGGCACGGGCGGCATTCAAGTTGAAGGAAATCGACGAGGTGTTTGGCCTGGTCAAGCCGGGCCAGTTGGTGGTTGACCTGGGCTCCATGCCGGGCGCCTGGAGCCAATACCTGCGGCGAAAAATGGGCAATGTCAACGGGCCGGCGGGCGCAACAGCCACGCAGAACGGCACCATCATCGCGCTGGACCTTCTGCCCATGGACCCGGTGGAAGGCGTCATTTTTTTTCAGGGTGACTTCCGCGAAGACGCAGTGTTACAACAGGTCGTCACCCAAATGAACGGCCGCCTGGCCGATCTGGTGGTCTCTGACATGGCGCCCAACCTCTCGGGCATTGCCTCGGCGGACACCGCGCGCATCGACCATTTGATTGAGCTGGCCATCGATTTCAGCCAGGCGCATCTTAAACCGCAAGGTGCACTGGTTGCCAAAGTTTTTCATGGCGCGGGGTATGACGAACTGGTCAAACGCTTCAAAGCCGCGTTCAAGACTGTCAAACCGCACAAACCCAAGGCTTCGCGCGACAAGTCTTCCGAAACCTTTCTGGTTGGCATCGGGCTCATGAAGGTCTGACACCCGCCGGTGCCGCCGGTGCGGCAGGGCAAAAACCTGTCATTTAGTGTGTCTTAGGGGCTCGCCACGCCTTGAAACGCCTAAAATCGGCAGCAATTGAGCCTTGTCTTTCCTGCGTTGTCACAACAGCGCCACATTTTTTGCCTGCATTTCGCATCAAGCACTGGAGCCCCGTTTGAACAATCAGTGGTTTTCTAAAGTTGCCGTCTGGATGGTGATCGCCCTCGTGCTGTTCACCGTTTTCAAACAATTCGATAAAACCGGCGCGGCCGGCGCAGGTTACGTGGGGTATTCCGATTTCCTCGAGGAAGTGCGTGGCAAACGCATCAAGAGCGCCATCATCCAGGAAAGCCCGGGCGGCACGGAGATCATCGCCGTCACCAATGACGACCGCAAAGTGCGCGTCACCGCCACTTACCTGGACCGCGGCCTGGTCGGCGACCTGATCGCCAATGGCGTGAAGTTCGACGTCAAAGCCCGCGAAGAAAGCTCACTCTTGATGACACTGCTGGTGAGCTGGGGCCCCATGCTGTTGCTGATCGGCGTGTGGGTGTATTTCATGCGGCAAATGCAGGGTGGCGGCAAGGGCGGCGCCTTCAGCTTTGGCAAATCCAAGGCGCGCATGATGGACGAAAACACCAACCAGGTCACCTTTGCGGACGTGGCCGGTTGCGACGAGGCCAAGGAAGAAGTCAAGGAAGTGGTCGACTTTTTGAAAGACCCGGCCAAGTTCCAGAAACTCGGCGGGCGCATTCCGCGCGGCCTGCTTTTGGTCGGCCCTCCGGGCACCGGCAAAACCCTGCTGGCCAAAGGCATCGCGGGTGAAGCCAAAGTACCGTTCTTCTCGATTTCCGGTTCGGACTTCGTCGAGATGTTCGTCGGCGTGGGCGCGGCCCGTGTGCGCGACATGTTTGACAACGCCAAGAAAAACGCGCCTTGCATCATCTTCATCGACGAGATCGACGCAGTCGGCCGCCAGCGCGGTGCGGGCCTGGGTGGCGGCAATGACGAGCGCGAACAAACGCTGAACCAGATGCTGGTCGAGATGGACGG